>JAFVZE010000147.1 GCA_017508315.1 Kiritimatiellia bacterium
CAGGGAACTTGAAGACGCGAGGATAGTTTTGAGCCAATGCCTGGACTTTCGCAAAATCCAGTACAACAGGCTGAACGACCTTCAACGCGCTGCCAATGAAACCGTCACCCCGCCGCCACCGCAGGAGGATCGTGTGGAAGCTGCAGCCAAGCTCAAGCCTGACAGACGTTTCTGCGCGGTCCCGTTGATCATTGCCCACCAGAGAGGATGCAAAGTCGTTGACGAGTATGTTCAGGATGAAACGCAGAAGAAAGAGGCGGCGGAGATAATCCACAAAGTGGCAGTAGAGTCTGTCGAGAGCCAGACGGCGAAAGTTCGTGAGTTGGAGGACAAGATTGCCGAGGCGCGTAAGGATGTCGAAGTGCAGAAGAAGAACTACGACAATGCGTTGGCGCAAAGGGATGATTATGTTCGTGAGGTTGAACGAGGGATTCGAGAGAAAGTTCAGGTGTTCTCCAGCGCGATTGCCTCCATTGAACGTTATAGGGTTGATGCAAAGAAACTGTCCGATGTCAGAAAATTGATAGAGAACGATAAGAACCTGCGAAAGGACATATCGGCCCAGTTGACCCGCCTGCGCAACTCACGCGAGAGTTCGGCTGACGTTTCGATATACTTCCACCATGTTATCCAGTACATTCTGGGTAGCAAGGTTGTCGGCAAGGTGGTGGCTGACAAGTCGTCCGTCACGCTTGAATGTTCGTTCAACGACAACAAGTACAACAGCGCTGCATTGGATGCGTCCTACAACGTCATGTTCGACTAGACCGTTCTCGTCATGGCCATACAGGGCAAGTCCACGCATCCGAAGTTCCTACTCCACGATGGCCCGCGTGTTGCGGACATTTCTCCGGCCATCTATCACCGGTACTTCGAGTTCGCTGAAGACCTCGAACGCAGGGCCAAGGGACGTCCGAACTTCCAGTACATCATCACGACCACGGAACCTCCGCCGGAGCGTTTTAAGGTAGAACCCTATCTTCGTCTCAAACTCGATGCCTCCCGTCCGGAGGATCGTTTCCTGAAGTGCAATCTATGAGGAGCTTGAGATGTCGAGTATTCCAAAACTTACACAACAAGTCATTGAACAGTCCGCCAGAATACTTGGCGAGTGCGGTACTGGTGATGAAATCACGCGAATGTTTCAAGACATTGGTATAGTTGATGATTCGGGTGAGAGTACAAAGTGGAGGCGGATTAATTCCGTACTCTGGCGGGCACAGCAACGGGATGGCAATGCAACGCGCTTTATCGAGTTTGTACAGCGAATGCTTGCCCCTGTTCGCTACATCGGGAGAAGCGATTACTTTAAGTCAGTTGTTGAACAGTTGAACCAGATTATTTCGTTTGATGGACTGCAGTATAACGACAATGGGACGTTCATTCGCATAAGCCCTACTATGACTTTATCAGCTGCGGAGCGTAGGGCTAATTCATTGCGTGTTCAGTTGGTTAATCGTAATGCACATGCAGAGGTCCTGAAGTATTGTACAGCAGAGTTGGTTGCCAACGACGCATTCCATGCGATATTTGAGGCGTGCAAGGGCGTATTTGAGAGGATTCGTACAATGTCCGGTAGCACGCTGGACGGAAGCAGACTGATTGAGTCGGTGTTTGGAGGCACCATGCCGATTCTCGCGCTCAACACCTTGCAAACGCAGACAGAGCGTGACGAACAATCTGGTTTGATGTCATTGTTGAAGGGATGTGCATCGGCCTGTCGTAATCCGATTGCACATGAACCGCGTGTCTTGTGGGCTGGTTCTGACGAGGACGCATTGGATTCGTTGGTGTTGGTTTCCTTGCTCCACAAGAAACTTGATAGGTGTGTGAAGACACACTGTGTGAATGAATGATTTTTCTGTGGAAAAGAATGGAGGATTAAACAATGGCTAAAACAATCACGGGACAAGAATACCCGCTGAAAGAAATCTTCAGCAAGCGATTCGATTTCTCGATACCACCATATCAGAGACCATACGCTTGGGGCCGAACGCAAGCAGTGGAGTTGTTTGACGATCTATATTCTTTCAGTCTGTCGGAGAGTTCCTCTGAAGACTACTTTCTTGGAAGTATAGTTTTGATTAAGGACGACAACGTACCTGCCGCGCAAGTTGTTGATGGCCAGCAGCGGTTGACGACGCTGACAATACTCTTTGCTGTAATAGCCTCCCGGTTGTCCGGTGATTATCGTAAAATGTGCTGGCATTATATTTTCGAGGAGGGGAACGAGTTGGAGGACATCAAGCCTCGGGCGCGATTGCGTTTGAGAGAGCGGGACGCCTCGTTTTTTCGGCAGTATGTGCAGGAGTTGAAGATTAAAGAATTGGGTGGGCTATCAGAAACGCACATGAAGACGGAAGCTCAAAGGCACATTCAAGAGAATGCAGTCGTCTTTGAGAAGCTTATCGATGAGAAATTCAATAATAACCCAAACGGACTTGTGGCGTTTACGAAATTCATCGTCCAACGTTGCTTTCTTGTTGCAGTTTCAACGCCGAGCCAGCAGTCGGCATTTCGAGTGTTCTCCGTGTTGAATAACCGTGGTCTCGACTTGCTCCCAATTGACATCATAAAGGCGGATTTGATCGGCAAGATATGTGCTGACAAGCAGGATTACTACACAAGACTCTGGGAGGAAATTGAAGATGCCACCGGAAGGGAGGGGCTAAACACGCTATTTGGCCACATTCGGACTATTTATGCGAAGGCCAAAGCAAAGAAGTCGTTAATGGAGGAGTTCAACGAATTTGTGGTCCCTCACATCAGTTCGCCGGAAGCATTCATAGACAAAGTGATGAACCCTTATGCTGATGCGTATCGTGTCATCGAGAAAAAGGCATATCAGTCTGAAAATTACGCGGCCAAGGTAAATGAACTTCTTGGATGGTTGTTGCGCGTGAACAATGCTGATTGGCAACCCCCAGCCATCCTATTCTTGTCCAGGAATCCAGCGGAAAGCGATCTCCTGAAATTTCTTACGAAGCTTGAGCGTCTGGTTGCCTATATGCACATCTGCGCATTGTTTGTAAATGATCGTATTCAGCGCTACGCAAAAATTGTGGACGAAATATCGTCTGGCGTTTGGCCGGTCTCTCTGGAGCTTACAGAGGAAGAACAGAGAGATTTTATCGCAAAGCTTAGCGGAGAAATATATGGGATGACGGCACTTCGCAGAAATTATGTCATGCTGCGGCTGGACTCGTTCGTTTCTGATCATTCGGCTACTTATACACCATCTGTCCTGACGATTGAACACGTTTTGCCTCAAACGCCGAAGGCAGACAGCGAGTGGTTGAGGTGGTGGCCGAACGAGGATGAGCGTAAGAGTTGGACTCATCGAATCGCCAATCTTGTGCCTTTGCCTCGCCAGAAGAATTCTGAAGCACAGAACTTTGAGTTCTCGAAGAAGAAAGATTTATATTTCAAGAGCCGGAAAACTGGTACGACAGTATATGCATTAACAACCCAGGTCCTTAATGAGAAAGAATGGACGCCGGAGGTCTTAAAGAAACGACAGGAGATGCTGTTGGACAAGTTTAAGGAATGCTGGGAGTTGATTGGAATTCACTAAAGCGCAAGCGAATTCAGCGGCAAAAGAAATGTCACAAAGAATCAATCTTGAATATCGTCCAATTCCATGAATGCCTATCTCTTCAGTTCCATCCAATCCGCCGCCTACGGTAATCTCTTCGAGTGTTCAACACATGAGGAACGCGGTCATGATGTCGTGTTCTCGTCCATGTCGCACGAGAACGAGGTCGGCGTCATGGATGACGGCGAGGAGTTTTTGTTCACTTCACTCCTGAACACGGAGGGGTTG
The DNA here is from genome assembly GCA_017508315.1 of Kiritimatiellia bacterium. Taxonomy (GTDB): domain Bacteria; phylum Verrucomicrobiota; class Kiritimatiellia; order RFP12; family UBA1067; genus UBA1067. The sequence goes on from JAFVZE010000147.1 coordinate 3,824, forward strand.
AAAGCTAAGTTCCCCAAACTGGCGACTGAGGATGGTCTTGTTGTCAGGCATCCCAAGAACGATCTCACGAACCATCTTGCTCTTCTGGGTGAGCTCTTCCATGCCGCCGCTACGCTTCCGCCAGATCCGAATGCCGTGCTGCCGGAGCGTACGGTGCGTATAGCGACGGTCAGAGCGCGTCTGGGGCAGCATCGCTACAAGGTTTCGCAAGCCGAGATGTGGGGTAACGCCTGCGCCGTCACAGGCATCACAGAGCCAGCGCTTTTGAGGGCATCCCATGCCAAGCCGTGGGCAGATGCCAATGACGCGGAGCGCCTTGATCCGGCGAATGGCTTTCCTCTTGTGGTTCATCTTGACGCGCTTTTTGATACGGGTCTCATTTCATTTGACTCTGACGGTTCGATGATGATTTCACCACGACTTGGAAAAGACATAATTTCACTCTATGGTCTTTCCAATAAGTTGCGGCTTCGCAATCCACCCACGAAGCGGCAAGAAGAATATCTCCAATACCATCGCAAAAACGTTTTCCTGGTCACTTCAGTGGGGGCGACCTTGCGATGCGATGTTGTAAAGTAGTGCGCCATGACGGCAAAGATCAGATACACATGCTATTCCGTTCTCACGGATGATGACATTAAAATGCATCCAGTGTTCCGTCCGTTCGATGAAAACTGGCTCTTCACCACAAACACAGTCACTTATGCGATGGTAGCACCAGTCAGAACCCGAATTCTTGCCGACGGCATTCCAGCAGCGAGTTTTGCTGCAGGGGTGAACTTCATCGGCAACAACGGTGTGACTGGAAACATTAACTATGGCACATGTAGATCTGGGACGTGGCCTCGCGATGAAAACCGCTGGCTGCATTCAGACATTAAGAAAGTCGCGTTTTGTTTTAATCACTTGTTCTTTAAGAAACTTGTTAACGAGGAGGTACAATGAAAACTCAAATTGGTATAGCCTTGGCATTGTTCGTCGGTTCCTTGTATGCTGGCGGCACTGCACGCATCGGAGTTAAGGTAGTTGATTCCAAGACAGAAGAGCCAATTCCTAAAATCAAAGTACATGGCGGGTTCAGGAACTATTCACGTGGATGGGGAATTGCCTCAAAGGATAATGCCGATGACAGCGTCACGGGGCATGATGGATTTTGCCGGTTGAGTGGGCGCACGGAAGCAGGACACGCTTGCCGTGTAGTCAGAAACAATGCGGGGTACTATGATTCCGGTTGGTATTCATTTGACTATACGGAACAGTCGATGTTGAAGTTAGGACGTTGGTTGCCAGATGATGTCGTGATCACGGTGCGTCTTGATCGTGTAATCAACCCCATACCTTTAAGTGTAGCCTTCTCACGCCCCTTAAGGACAGAGAAAGACGAGATGTCGTTTGCTGAAGGAGGACTTGTTAAAGAACGACTGGCTACCCCCGTTGGGGAAAGGGGAAGTGGCGGACATTAGTTTCTCCAGCAAAAGGACGAATCTTGGTTCCGAACCCTACAACTATCCAAGTGGTATTCGGACAAATGAGTTTTACCGTTATGACGTTCAAGTCCGATTCATTGGTGACGGCAATGGCATGAAAGAATCAAACCCGCCGAAGGAGGCGGGGATAAAGCTTCGCATAGCGCCGGAAACGGGATATGAACCCATGCGAGTGTGCTGGACGGGAAGAATGTCACGAACGGAGTACAAGGATAATTCCAGCGACGAACGTTGTTATTTCTTTCGCATCAGAACGGAACTTGATGAGCTGGGAAAAATCAAGAGTGCCATTTACGGAAAGATATACGGAGACTTCAAAATCGTTGGGAAGAAGAACGGAATCAAGGGCGTTTCTTTCCTCTACTACCTCAACCCCAACTTGAATGACCGCAATCTCGAATGGGACAGGCAACACAACCTCTATCCTAATACAAAAGATATCGGCGAGCCACGGCCATAAAGCAATGGTAGCATGGCTTTGATTGAACCTTACAAAACGATGTAACTCCAAAACGCTATGAAAGGTCTTCTGTTATGATATGCTCGAAAGATTTTTCCGCATACTCGCTTGATGAACATGGTGTACAGTATAAGCGCTCGTTGACTCATGAAGCTGAAACCTGCCTCCAGCTGCAACAAGGGATGCAGGTATCTATCGAGGACGTGGAATGGCAATTCCCCGTGTCAGAAGATACGAAACTCGTTGGAAAGTGTAATGATGCGGATACTTATAAGCAGATGCGAAGAAAAAAGTTATACGACTTGAACGGTAGGTGTTTGTCGGCCAATATCGATAATGCAACAAGCAAGTTTTGTATACGTCAATCAGCTGTAGTTAGCTACGCGATTATGAGGCCTGAAGTGACAGCGATTTTTGGAGAATTTGCCATCAAGGGTGCGAACAGGAAGTGTGCGATGAGGGCACTCATACCGATCTCGAATAACGTTCGAGAAGTTCCGTTTCACCAATTTTTTGCAAGTCACTGGTCAGCGCAGAGTGGTTGGATGTGTATAAGCGTTGCCATTGATGAGACGGACTATGTCTTTAATGGCATTCGCTTCAAAGATGAGGGCATCAAGTTTTTAGCTTATCAGTACTCGCCGCATGAGAGAAGGCATTATCTTGTCATAGAGACACTTGATGCTATCGGCTATGATGTTTTCAAGATGCGGGTACTAAAGGTTGTTTCAGCAATAGGATTTTGTACGAGTCTATATCATTATGGACCGATGTGTGTATTCAACAGTATTACTCACAGAATTATAGCATATAATGGGTGCGTACAAGAGGCTCGAAATGCACGATATAAAATGTTTTCGTTGAATCCATATGAGTATTATTCGGATGCGGATTTGCGCCCAGATGTTGGGAAAAGGCTTGAGCCAAGTTTGAAGCCAGTAACGATGCCTCAATTTGAGAAGCTCTTGTCACATCTTGAAGATCCGGCCTTCTGCGATTTGTATTATGCTTATGAAAACGTGCTTACGAGCATGTCGGCAGCACCAGTCATAACACGATTAGTCATTTATTCAGCGTGTCTGGAAATGGCCCGACGATGGGCCATAACCTTATGCAAGCAAAACACAAAAGATCTGGGACAGACGAATATTGGCTCGAAAGCGTTGCTGACCAAAACTGTTCGCGAAGAAATTAATCATTGCATCAAACAGATATTTAGGACACACAAAACCGAATTGTCGGCATCCGATGTTAGGATTGTGAGCAAGAAAGTTAGTGGTTTATATTCACCGCCTAATGCGGATCAGCTAAGGTTCGCTTTTGACTATTTTGGAGTTGGACTTTCGTGTCGCGATCAGGAGGTCTTGGACATGAGAAATCCGATCTTGCACGGGAAAAATGTAATACACAGTAAATTTGATCCAAAGCGACCAAGTGGTCGATACATGGAGGAATGTGAAAAATTGTGTTTTGACTTTCATGTCTTGATTTGGAGATTGATCATGGTATCCATTGGATATGACGGAAAGTATAGGAATGTTGCAATGCTTGATAAGATGTTTAGGAAGCACCGCAAAAACGGCGGGAAACCGCTTGCGCGATCAGTCAAGGGACGGAGAAGAAGAAAAACAGAACCATGACCAGCGATATGATTACCAAACACCATAGGTTGAGGACGTATGCCAACCCCGTCCGAAAACGGCCCGAAATGATAAGCACATGGGCTTCAACCCCAAGCATGGGGTATGCTTATCCCCGTCCGACCGTTCAAATCGTCCAACCGCAACCCCAACCTATAGGTTGAGGCATATGCAAACCCGAAAAACAGAGACATCGAAAAAACATGAAAACACCAATCGAAAACATCTCCAGTCATTGTCCGCCCCCGCATAAACATTGGGTGAAATCATCGTGTGGCGTCATAGTTTGACAGACCGCCACCTCCACCATTGGGAAAGGGTTGATTTTATTGGCTGATGTTGAGTTTTTTTTTTGGGGGGGGGGGGGGTAGGAAGGGCGTCCGGGTTGTGCCCAAAAAAAGAAGAAGATGAAACTAAAAAAACGAGGTAAAATCTGGTGGATTGACTACCGTGCGAACGGGAATTCGAACGTGAGAAGGGATTCGTCATTGTCAGACATTTTTTTCTCCTTTTTTTAACTCTTCTATGATGAGTGATTCGAGCAGATCTTTTGTGGTCATACCAAGTTCGTCGGCAGCAGCTTTGAAAGCGTCTGCTACCTTTTTTGGAACATATCCACCTATAAAGGCCTTATCTTTTTTCCTCTGATTCGGCATTTCGTGCCTCGTTAATATATCAAGCTTTGACTGCTTTTTTGCCCTTCGCCTTAATATCGTCCCAGACATCATCTGCACCGATGTCGATATCGCCGGGCCAGTTGAGCCAGCCGAAGGAAACCTGGACGCATTTGAAAACCGCAGGGTTGGTCAACGGTTTGTAATAGCCCATATCAAAGTATGGCGCACAATCAAAAACACCGCACTCACCATTGTTGAACACAACGGACACGCGATGATCGTCGATCGCTTTCGCTTCTTTGATAAGCTCGTAGCTGCTCATGGTTCACCTCACATCTATTTTGAAGAACGTGCCGCTCTCTCCGTTGATGGTTTCCCAGTTTGCGAGAAGTTCCGCCTCGTAGTCGGCGATGAACGACTGCACATGGAAAGTCTGATCTTTAGGAAAATCGCCGCGCATTTTCTTTCGGCTCAGAATATCGAACGTGGCCTCCTTGCCCTGATACCATACGTGGATGTGCGCACGATGATGTTTCGTGTTCTTTTCAGGCTTCATCCTGATAAGGATACCTTTGAACATAGCAAGTGTCGCCATCGTTTTTCGCCTTTCGTTTTTTCCGCTCTTTTTTTCGCCCATCTCCAGACTACGGGGCAAAGTATAGCACAGGTGTTAATCACCTGTCAACGGCAAAAAATGAAAAAATATTTTCTAATATTTTAAGTAATATCGGGCAAAGTATCCCGCCGCCGAATAATCATGCAACATTCCCCACTGCGTCAACGGTTCGACTCCCTCACCTCCACCATAGCTGATTTCTTGACGGTTCAGATCCGCGCCCAATCCGGATACTGGGTGCGGATTTCCGTTTCCGCGCCTGACGAGGGATGAAGGAATGCCGCCGAAAGCGCGTGCAGACAGTGTCCCCGCTGGTTTTCCACGGCGAACGCCCCGTAAAGGCGGTCGTTGATTATGTGCATTCCCGCGATCGCCAGCTGTGCGCGGATCTGATGTGTGACCCCCGTGCGTATGACCACTTCCAAAAGCGTCCGTTCTTCATTCTCCCGAGTGGTGTGGGCTATGGGATTGAATCTGGTTACGGCTCTCAGCGGTCTTTGCCGCTCGCGCTGCGCCAAGGTCAGGCGGTTGCGTCTGGCATCGACCATCCGGCAGCACGGCGCGGTGGGATCGTGGATAAGATCGTTCTCCAGCGACCCTCCGGCCGTTATGCGGCCTTCCACGAGCGCGAGGTAGGTCTTCCTGACGCTCTGTTCGGCAAACTGGCGGCGCAGATTGCCGAAGGCGGTTGCGTTCCTCGCCACTATGACCAGCCCCGAGGTATCGGCGTCGATCCGGTGAAGGGCGCCTGCCATGAGGGGGATGTCGCCAAGTTCCCTGCATTCTGGATACCTTGCGACGACGGCGTTCATGAGCGTGCCGGTCTCTTCGCACGAAAGCGGCTGAACGGGTTGTCCGGCGGTTTTGTCGAAAGCGAGAAGTTCGGCGTCTTCGAACACGCATTTGAGCGGTCCGGGCGAAGGTCTTACGAGGTTGTCCGACTGCTCCAGCAGGCATTCGATTCTTATCTTTTCGCCGCCGCGAAGCTTCAAGCCCTTGGCGCTGCGACGCGAATCCACCGTTATTTCCCCTCTGTCGATCGCCTGTCTCACAAACGCCTTGGAAGACGAGGGGAACATATCGAACAAAGCGGCGTCCAACCGGACGCCGCCTCGCTCAACGATTATCGTCTTATCTTCAATCATACCGGTCCATCACCGAAGGCGCTATGGGAGCCATACCTTCCCACGACTTGCTCGAAGCCCACGGAAGATCGGTGTCTTCGGCATTGTCGGCGATGCACCCTCCGACGAGCGCCGCGCCGAAAACGACGAGAAAAATCTCAGTCAGCGAAAATGACATCGCCGTCCTTGACCTTGTCCTGTTCCCACGAACCGAGAATGTCGCAGACGACGTAATTTTTGCCTTTGACTTCCTGACGCAGGCGGATACGCCCAATGAACTCGCCGGCAGCTCCCTGAAAGCCGGGGCGCTTCACGCCGAGTTCCAAAGAAGGAAGCGGATTCTCGAGGTTACCGCTCTTGAGTTCCTTCATCGCCTCGGCGGAGAACTCCACTATCGCGAACATATTCTCGTTGTCGGCTTCGATGACCTTGCCCTTGTCGCCGGCGGGAAGGGTTGTGACGGCGGTCGCGCCTCCGACGGACTTCGCTCCCTGAGTCTGGATCGACTCCTGCAGGAGTTTCTTGAGCTGTTCGATGAGCTTTTGGGATTTCGCGAACTCTTCCTTCGTCGCTTCGGTCTCGTCCTTGGCGGTCGCGACCTCGTCCTTGAGAGAGGTGATTTCGCTGTTGAGTTCGTCGATCTGGCTCTTGACCTTGGTGACCTGATTTTCAAGAGTGCTCTTTTCGCCTTCAAGCTTGGTTACCTTCTCCTGCTGCTCCCTGATCGTCACCTTGTCCTGACGGGCGATCGGTTTGAGCTTGTTGATCTCAGCCACGACCGACTCCAGCTTGGCGCGGAGATCCGCAAGCGCAGCTCGGGTGGTGTTGAGACGGCTCTGCTGGGTCTTGCAGCTTTCGAAAAGCTTGCTCAGAAGCTCGTCTTCCGTCCCCTTGCCGCGCATGAGAGGCTGGTTGCCGTCCATGACGGGTTTTCCCTCGAAATCGAGGACATACACCTGACGGAGCTGGGCGCGGTCGTTCTGGTTGTCCCAGTTGTAAGTTTCAAGGTTTGCCTGTTCCAGCGAACCGGGATACTCCTCGAGGACATTTGTCATTTCCGGGGAATCGACGATTTCCGCCTCGACCGGAGAGGTGTCCATCTTGATTTCAAAGGCCGCATCGCTCGCCGGATCGGCCTTTTCGACCGTGCGCGCGATCTTCACGAGGTAGTCCTCCTGCAACCGGTTGCGGTCGGTCAGCAGAGAACGCTTTGCGTTAAGCTGCGTTTCAAAATATAGCGCGGCGCCTGCGAGCACCAAGAACACGTATACGAGGACGTGCAGTACTTTGTTCATAGTTTCGATACCTTGCTTGACTTACTTGCGTAGAATGATACACAATTTTTGCGATTCCCGCAAGTGGTTTCTGGTATTTTTTGGTAAAATATGCGCATATGAATTTTGAGGTCTTGAAAGAGGATGCACGCACCAACGCCCGCTTGGGGAGGTTGAAAACCGCGCACGGCGCGGTCGACACTCCCGTTTTCATGGATGTCGGCACCTTGGCGTCCGTGAAGGCTCTGGAGCCCCGCGACCTTAAAGAGACCGGAGCGCAGGTGGTTCTGGGCAACACCTATCATCTTATGCTCAGACCGGGGGCCGAGGTCATCGCCGCGGCCGGCGGTCTGCACAATTTCATGCGCTGGGACGGTCCCATCCTGACGGACTCCGGCGGTTTTCAGGTCTTTTCGCTGGCGAAAATGCGCAAGATCACCGAGGACGGCTGCCGCTTCAACTCCCATCTCGACGGCCACGAGTTCTTCCTCGGGCCGAAGGAGTCGATGGCGATGCAGCGCGTCCTCGGTTCGGATATCGCGATGGTATTCGATGAATGTCTGCCGTATCCGTGCGACCGCGAGCGCGCGGAAAAGTCGGTCGAGCAGACCATCCGCTGGGCGAAACGCTCCAAGGACGAGCCGCACGCCGAAGGACAGATGGTCTTCGGCATCGTTCAGGGGGGCGTCTACGACGATTTGCGCCGCCATTGCGCCGAAGAGCTCGTGAAAATCGGCTTCGACGGCTACGCAGTGGGCGGCGTGTCGGTCGGCGAGCCCGAGAATTTCATGTATCAGGCGGTAGACGCATCGGTGCCCTACCTTCCCGAAGACAGGCCGCGCTACGTCATGGGGCTTGGAGTCATGCACCAGATGGCCGAATGCGTCGCGCGCGGGATCGATATGTTCGACTGCGTCATCCCCACGCGCATCGCCCGGCACGGCACGGCGATAACCAGGCGCGGCAACGTGGCGATCAAGGCCGCGAAATGGATTTTCGACCAGGGGCCGGTGGAAGAGGGGTGCGACTGCTACTGCTGCCGCAATTTCACCCGCAGCTACGTGCGGCATCTTCTCTCGTGCGGCGAAATTCTGGGATTGCGCCTGCTTACGATCCACAATGTGCACGCGCTCAACCGTTTTATGTCGGAGATGCGTTCCGCGATCGCGGACGGCGTTTTCTCCGAATGGAAAGAACAAGTAAAAAAGGATACGGTAAAATGAACAGTCTCGTTATGCTCTGCAACGCCGCCGCGGCCCAGCCCCAGCAGCAGTCTCCCTTCGGCATGCTCGTGCCGATGCTGCTGATTCTCGCAATCTTCTATTTCATGATGATCCGCCCCCAGCAGCGCAAGGAGAAGGAGCGCCGCAGAATGATCGACGAGTTGCGCGCAGGCGCGAAAATCGTCTTCGCCGGCGGGCTCATGGGCACCATCCAGGAGGCGACGGAAAAGACTTTCAAGGTCGAGATCGCCCCCGGCACGGTGATTGAGATCGCCCGCTCCTGCGTGCAGGGCGTAGCCGTCGAAGAGCCGGCCAAGAAGTAAGTCGACGTGGCGCTCGTTCGCGGCAAGTTTGGAATCGAATACAACCCGAGGCAGAATGAGAGGGATTCCTCCGGTCTCGGGTGGGTGTTCGTTCTTGTCGCGATCGTCGCGCTCGTCTCGCTCGTCTGGACGCTTGTCGGGCGGCTGCGCGGCGGCGGAGAAACGGAAATCGAACCGTCCCTCCCCCCCGCACCGCTCCCGGCGGAGGTTCGCCCGCCCGCGCCGCCTCCGGAGCCTCCGGACGGGAAAAGCGCCGTTTCTCTCGCCGGTTCGGATTCCGAGGCGCTCGCCAGACGTCCGGTGAAGGTCCGCAACCTTCTCATGCGTCTTGAAGAGGCCGAACGCCGGCGCGATGTCGAGATGGCCGTCTCCACCATCGAACAGCTGCGCGCTCTCCCCGGCTCGCCCGCCGCCGATCTCGACAACGTGCTCGCGAGACGTCTGGGGGATTTGAACATGAAACGGCTTTTCACGCTGAAAAACGCGCAATGGGTCAAGGAGGTGACGGTCAAGCGCGGCGACAGCGCTTCGCGCATCGCCGCGGAGAACGGCTCGACCCTCGCTTCGCTTTCCAGATTGAACGGCGGCAACGTCGAGAGGGTCATTCTGGGGACGAAGATCCGGGTCATGAACCATCCGCGCTTCATTCTCGTCGTGCACAGGCGCGCGCGCACCGCGGATCTGCAGCTTAACGGCAAGTTCTTCAAGCGCTACGATCTCGCCTCGCCGGTGACCGGCGCCGACGGCGCGTACGAAGTGCCCTCGCGCATCCGTCCGTTCTGGTCTGAACGCGGCATATTCTTCTCCATGAAAGACCGCGCCGAACTTGAGATGCTGCTTCCCGCCGGAGCGTCGGTGCTGGTTTCGGAATTCTGAACATGACGGCGATGAATTTCCTCAAGCCGCTCTCGGCTCTGCTTGCCCGGAAAACCTCGCTTTTCGTCTCGCTCACGGCGGTTGTCGCGTTTTTTGCGCCGGAACTGTTCGCGTGGGTGCGCGGCTGCGCGCAGATTGCGGTGCTCGGCGCGATAATGCTCGCCATGGGCATGACTCTCTCCGGGGCCGATTTCCGGATTCTCGCCTCGCGTCCGCTCGATATGGCGCTCGGGGCGGCGGCGCAGTACACGCTTATGCCGGCGATAGCGTGGCTGCTGGCGGAAAGCGTCGATCTGCCGCGCGAGATCGCCGCCGGGCTTATTCTCGTCGGATGCTGCCCGGGCGGGGTCAGTTCCAACATAATGAGTTTCCTCTGCAAGGGAGATGTCGCTTTTTCCGTGGGCATGACCACGCTCACCACCTTGCTTGCGCCGGTGATGACGCCGCTTCTGATGCTGCATCTCGCCGGCGAGCAGGTCGATGTGGACGCCGCCGGGATGATCAGATCGACATTGCTCGTCACGGTGATTCCGGTGGCGCTCGGATTTGCGCTCAACACCGTCTTCGGAAGGCGGGCGAAATTCGCGGAATTCAAGCTGATCCTGCCCGGCGTCGCGGTGGTGGCGCTCGCCTGCATAGTCGGCGGGGTCGTTTCCGCGGCCGGAGACGGGATACTCAGATCGGGTGCGGCGGTCTTCGCGGCGGTGCTGCTGCATAATGCGTTCGGCTACATCTTCGGCTACGCGGTCGCGTTTTCCGCGCGTTTCCCGGAGTCGAAGCGCCGCACGCTGTCGATCGAGGTGGGGATGCAGAACGCGGGACTCGCCACGGTGCTCGCCGCGCGGCATTTTCCGGCCATGCCCGACACCCAGCTCGTTTCCGCGCTTTCCTGCATCTGGCATTCCGTTTCGGGGGCGCTGCTCGCCGGGGTGTTCAACCGCATGGATTCTCTGCTGGCGGCGAAAGATCCCTATGCCGCGGCGGCGCGTACGCTCAATCGCGGCGGAGTGGCGGTCATTCCGACCGACACCGTCTACGGCATCGCCGCGCGGCCGGACCGCCCGGCGGCGGTATCGCGGCTTTACTCCATCAAGGGGCGCGATGCCGGCAAGCCCATCGCGCTTCTGGCCAGCGATGTCGCGGCGGTGGAGAAATTCGGCTTCAAACTTGAAGGCAGAGCGCGGGAGCTTGCGGAAAAACACTGGCCGGGGGCGCTCACGCTCGTTGTCGGCGGGGAGGGGTTCCGGGTGCCGGACCATGAGAAGACGCGGCGTCTCATCGCCGAGTGCGGCGGAGTCTTGAGAGTGACGAGCGCCAATCTCTCCGGCCGTCAGCCGGCGGCGGATGCGAAACGGGCGTTCGCGGAAGTGGGGCTCACGGCGGACTGCACGATCGACGACGGCGTTTCTCCCGGCGGGGTCCCTTCGACCGTCGTGCGCGTCCTTGCCGACGGTTCGCTTGAAGTCCTGCGCCGCGGCGCCGTCGATATCGGCGCTTCCGCATCCTGAACCGGCGACGGCTCCGCGCCACGGGTTTTCCGATATATGGTAAAATATCCGTAAACGATGAGAAGGGTTGCCGTAAAGTGAAGTTCGAAGACAATCTCAGGAAGCTTGAATCCATAGTCGAGGCGATGGAATCGGGACAGATGAACCTCGATGCGATGATCAAGTCGTTCGAGGACGGGCGCAGGCTCGTCGCGGAGTGCCGCAAGGATCTCGAGTCCGTGCGGCGGCGTATTGAAAAAGTGACCAAGGGCGGCGAAATCGCCGAAATGGAGATATGAGCAAACAGATATACGTTCAGGCGCAGGCCGACCACATCGAGTCGCTTTTCAAGGCGGCTCCGCTTTCGGCCGTCGAGGAGCTTGTGTGGAACGCGCTCGACGCCGACGCGCGGGAAGTGAAAGTGGATCTCATAACCAATCCGCTCGGAGCGGTGGACGCCGTCCGGGTTGCCGACGACGGCACCGGCATAAACGTCCTTCGGGCCGATTCCACCTTCGGTTCGCTCGGCGGCAGCTGGAAGCGCGAAGGCAAGGGAACGGAGCTCTCCCGCCGCCGGCTTCACGGCCGCCACGGCCGCGGGCGCTTCAAGGCGTTCGCCCTCGGAGGCATCGTCGAATGGCGCACCACGATGCGCGTCGGCGGCGAACTCATGTCCTACCGCATCCGCGGTGAAGAGGACAGGCCCGGCGTGTTCGAGCTTGATGCCGCGGCGCGCGGGACATCGACCGGCACCGAGGTGTACATAACCAACGTCAAAGCCAACTGCGATTCGCTGCTTGATGCGACCGAGACGGTGCAGAACCTTTCGGCGAAGTTCGCGCTCTACCTCAAGAGCTATCCCGATGTGCGCATCTATTTCAACGGCATTCCCGTAACACCCGTCATCGTGCAGAAGCGCACGAGCGACTACCGCATCGTCACTCCCGGCGGCGCCGAGGCGAAACTTGAGATCATCGAATGGAAGCGCAAGTTCACCGGCAGCGGAAAACTGGTTTTCGCCGGTCCCGACGGCTTTCAGCTGCACGAGCAGCCCTCCGGAGTGAGATCCGGCACGGGCGCCTCCTTCACCGCGTATCTCGTTTCGCCGCGCTTCCCCGCGCTTCATGCCGAGAATGCGCTGATGATGGACGAACTCAACCCGGAGGTCCGCGGCTATCTCGACGAGACGAAGAAGGCCGTCCGCCGGCACTTCGCCTCGCTCGGCGAGGAGAAAAGCGCCTTCGAGCTCGAATGGGAGGAGCGTCTTTCGGAAATGTCCAGAGAAGAGCGCAAGACGCTCGCGGCCATCATCAAACGTCTTGCGCGGGCGAAATAGCCCTTTCCGCCGATGGAGGGCGCGCGCGAGGTCGTTGAAGGCACCGTCAAATCGGTCGTGTTCCACAATGAGGAAAACGGCTACACCGTCCTTCATGTCGAGATTCCGTCCGAATTCGAGCTGGCCAGGAATCCGGAGATAACCGTCGTCGGCAAGGCTCAGGCGGTATGGGAGGGCGAGGACGTCAAGGCCGTCGGCGAGTGGGTGGTCGACAAGGTGCACGGACGGCAGTTCAAGGCCGAGACGCTTACCTGCATCGCGCCGCGTTCGCTCAAGGGGATAGAGCGCTATCTCGCCTCCGGCCTCATCAGAGGCGTCGGACCCGTGCTCGCCAGGCGCATCGTCGAGACGTTCGGCGAAGATACGATGCACGTTCTTTCGCACCAGTCCGGCCGGCTCAGGGAGGTGCCGAAGCTCGGCAAGACCAAGATCGAGCAGATCCGCAGAAGCTGGCACGCCAACGAGACGCACCGCGAGAACATGATCTTCGGGCAGACCTACGGCATTTCGATAACCAAGATGACGAAAATCGTGCGGCGCTACGGCCCGGACGCCGTCGCCATCGTCAAGGCCGACCCCTACCGGCTCTGCCGCGAGATCTGGGGGATCGGTTTCGCCACCGCCGACAAGATCGCGCTTTCCGTCGGGATCGACCGCAATTCGCCGCTCCGGGCGCGCGCGGCGATCGGACACACGCTGGAGACCGAGGCGGAGGAGGCCGGACACTGCTGGTCGTTCGAGAACGAACTTCTGATGCACGCCAACGAGCTTACCGGCATTCCGGTGGAGATTCTCGGCGAAGCGCTGGAGGCGGAGATCGCGGAGAAAAGGATAATAGCCGAAGCGGCTTCGCCGCGCCGCATCTACCTCAAGACCTATTACTGGAGCGAGCGCAGAACGGCGGAGCGGGTGCTTGCGATACTCGCCGCGCCGCGTTCGTTCGACGACTTCGATCCCGAGCGGGCGATCAGGCGGTGGGAGCGCGAGACCGGATTCACTCTGGCGGTGAAACAGGCCGAGGCTCTGAAGTCTTCGTTCGAAAACAAATTTTCGGTGATCACCGGCGGACCGGGCGTGGGCAAGACCACCATCATCAAGGCGCTTGTCGACATCTACCGCGGGAAGGGGCTTGAGGTCGTCCTTTCCGCGCCGACCGGCAGGGCGGCGAAACGGATGTCGGAATCGGTCGGGAGCGACGCCCGGACGATCCACCGGCTGCTCAAATGGAATCCGGTCACCAACCGTTTCACCTTCAGCGCCGACAATCCGCTCGAAGGCGACATTTTCATTTTCGACGAAACCTCGATGATCGACGTGAAGCTCGCCGCGGAACTGCTCGCGGCGATCCCGGACGGGGCGGCGGTCGTCTGGGTGGGAGACACCGACCAGCTGCCGAGCGTCGGCGCGGGAAGCGTCCTCGGGGATCTCATCAGGTCGGGAGCCGTCGCCGCCACGAAGCTCGACATCATCTTCCGGCAGGACGTGTCGGGGCTTATCGTGCGCAACGCCCACCACGTCAACGCCGGCGAGGAACTCGAGACGCGCCGGGGAGAGAGCGATTTCTATTTCGTCCGCTGCGAAGACCCGCAGACGTGCGTGAAACGCGCGATCGAATTCATGTCCGAGCGCATTCCGCGCAAATTCGGCATGAATCCGCTCGAAGACGTGCAGATCCTCACGCCGATGCGCAGGAACGTGCTCGGCACCGACAATCTCAACATCGAGGTGCAGAAGGCGCTCAACCCCTGCGGCGATTCGCTCGTCCGCGGCGGCACGCTCTTCCGTGTCGGCGACCGGGTGATGCAGCTCCGCAACAACTACGACAAGGACGTGTACAACGGCGATGTCGGATTCGTCAAGGCGGTCGACTCCGCCGAGCGTTCGCTGGTGGTCAGCTTCGACGGCCGCCCGGTCAGGTATGACGGCGGCGATCTCGACGAACTGGTGCTCGCCTACGCGACGACCATCCACAAGTCGCAGGGCAGCGAGTATCCGGCGGTGGTGATCATCGTCCACACGCAGCATTACATGATGCTTCAGCGCAATCTGCTCTACACCGCGATCACCCGCGGCAGAAAACTCGTGCTGCTCATCGGCGTGCCGTACGCCGTCAACCGGGCGATCGAAACCGACACGGTGCGCGAGCGCCGCACGTCGCTCGCCGAACGGCTGGCCGCGGGACAACAGATGTAAATCAAACTGAGGATAAGGAGGAAAAATGAAAAAGATACTGTGCACCTGTCTGACGGCGGCGGCCGCTTTCGCGTTTCTTTCGGCGGCGGCGGCGAATCTTCCGGGAAAACTCTCCGAAGACGGCAGGACCTTCTGGATCGACGGCGGAGATCTGCCGCTTGAAGGCCGCGGGTTCGCCGATGCGGAAAAGCTTTACCAGCGCATACCCGACAGGCTCAAGGCCGTCACCAACGTCAATCGGGGCGTATGGATCCAGGGGCAGTGTTCGGCGGGAATGCTTTTCCGTTTCAACGTCAGGAAATCGAATCTGCTCAAGGTGCGCTGGAGCGTGCATTACGAGAAACTCGCCGGCGGCAACATGGGGCCGATCGTCAAAAGCGGAGCTGACGTGTACGGTTGGGATTCCGGCAGGCGCGAATGGAGTTTTCTCAACAGCGCCCGTCCCGCGCGGAAAGAAGGGAATGTGCAGGAACTCTGGGTCCCGGCTTCCGGCGACGTTATGATCTATCTGCCGTGCTACAACGTCACCGAGAAATTCGAGGTCGGGGTGTCGCCGTCGGCGGAGATAACACCGGTGAAACATCGCGTCCGCGGCATAGAAAAACCGATCGTCTTCTACGGCACTTCGATAACCCAGGGAGGATGCGTCTCCCGTCCCGGTCTCGCCTATCCGGCCTTCGTTTCCCGCCGTTTCGACGCGCCGCACGTCAATCTCGGTTTCTCCGGCAACGGGCGCATGGAGATCGAGATGGCGGATATGCTTCTTGAGATCGACGCGAGCGCCTATGTGCTCGACTGCCTGTGGAACATGAATTACGGACAGGTGGAGGAACGTTTCGAGCCGTTCCTGCGCAAGCTCAAAGCCGCCAAGCCCGATGTTCCCCTGCTCACGCTCGAGATGTGCGCAGTGGGCAACAAGCCCAACAAGGCGAGCCGTTTCATCCGCGGAGTCGTCGGGAAGCTGAAGAAGGAGGATCCGGCGAAGTGGGCGAATCTGCGCCACATCCAGGCCGAACGTCTTTTCTTCGACGACAGCGAAGGCACGGTCGACCGGTGCCATCCCAACGATTGGGGGATGATGAAGATGTCCATCGAGATGATAAAGGAAATCGAGGCGTTCATCGAAGAGGGGGCGTTCAAGCGGTGAAGGAGAGCAACGATGTCTGAATATGTGCTGGCGTTTTTTTGCGCGGCTCTGATAGCCGTCGTTCTGTGGCTGTGCAGGATGCTCGTCGCCGTGAAAACGGAACTCGGGGCGGAAGTCGGCCGCAGGCGGGATCAGGACGCGCTCAACGAGGCGCGCGAACGCGCCATCGCCCTGCAGCGCGAAACGCTCAGAAACGAGTTCGGCGAACTGGCCGCGCGGCTTCTCGGGGACAAGCAGAAGGCTCTGTCCGACGCGAACGAGCATTCCGTGGGACAGCTGTTCCGCGGTCTGCAGGAAAAACTCGCCAGATACGAGAACGAGGTGGGGAAGGCGGCCGGCGAGAACGCGCGGCTGGGCGAACACATGAAGGCGCAGCTCGCCGAACTCCAGAAGTTCGCCGACCGGGCGCAGGCGTTCACCGCCGCGCTCACCGGCGGCAGTAAAATCCAGGGGAATCAGGGCGAGGAGATACTGGCGAACATTCTCGAGCGGAGCGGCTTTCAGCGCGGCCGCGAATACGAACTGCAGATCGGCGGGCGGGATGAGGGACGGCCGGATCTGAGCGTCTTCGACGCGATCAACAGGCATATCATACTGGTCGACTCGAAGATGAACATCAAAGATTACATCGAAGCGAGCAGTCTGCCCGACGACGCGCTCAACCGGCCCGCCAGAGAAAGGGCGCTCAAGGCCCACGCCGCCAGCGTGAGAAGGCAGATCGACAATCTCGCATCGAAGAAGTACGCCGAGACGCTCGAGCCGATGCGCGAGGGATACACGATTCTGCCGCTGGTGGCGATGTTCTGCCCGTTCAACGCCGTTCTTGAGGCGGCTCTCGCCCAAGACCCGGCACTCATGCACTATGCCTACGAGCGCAGGATCGTGCTGGTGACGCCGTTGACGCTGTGGGGTTACCTGTGGCTCGTTTCGTGGGGGTGGAAACAGCGCGAGGTGGAGCGCAGGTTCGACGAGATCCAGAAGCTGGGAGGCGATGTGGTTTCGGCGCTGGACGCGCTCCTGGACGACATCGACACCGCCGGCGACAGACTCAGATCGGCGGTCGAGTCGTATGAAAATCTGCGCCGTCGCGCGGTGGAGGAGAAAGGGCGCATGTCGGTGCGGCGCGTCGCCAGAAAACTCCTTGAATACGGAGTCGCCCCGGCGGGAAAACTCAAACGGCTCGATGCCGGCAGAAATTGATGGCGGAGGGGAACGCATTGTCGCTGGCGGGTTTTCTCAAGGATGCCGGTATCGCTGTCGTCGACCGCAGAAGCTGGGTCAAGCTTCCGCATCAGGTGGCGGATGCCTTGCGCCGCGCCGTCGGCGAAGGGGTGTGGGCGCCCGGCGAGCGGCTGCCGTCGGCGAGGCAGCTCGCTTCCGCCTTCGGGGTTTCGTTCCGAGTCGCGGTCGAGGCGCTGCGGATACTCGCCAAAGAGAATCGGATATCGCTGCGGGCGAAATCGCGCGCCGTCGTCAATGTCGAAGAGTCGGCGCTTAAAAACCACCGGGTGCTGCTCGTTCTGCCGGGCGGGATTCACGAGTACGCCAACATGACCGTCTACGAACGCATGCGCATGCGTCTCAACGAAGCCGGATATATGGTGAGCGTGACATCGCTTATGCGGGTGGGATCGCGCAACAACTACGATGTCGCGCAGCTTCGGACCGACCTTCGGCGGCAATACGAGCTCGTCGTCTGCCCGTACACCGCCCACGGGCAGGTGCTCGACATAATCAGATCTTCGCGGCAGCCGTTCGTCATCATGCCGGGGAAAGCGGTGGAGGCGAAAAACTTCGTCGGCAATATCAGTCGCGATATAAGATCTCCGGAAAGGGCGTTCGTCGGGCATTGCCGCCGCCGCAAGGTGCGGCGGGTGACGATCGTCGGCAAGTGGAGCGGAGACGGCGTGTGGATACAGAAGGCTCTTGCCGCCGAAGGGATCGCCGCCGAGATTGTGATCATTCCGGCGAAAGTCTGCACCTGCCGGGGCGAGAGCATTGAACGTGCGGCGTTCGACGTTTTTTCGCGGCGTCTTACGCATGCCGGGAAAGAGCCGCTGCCGGATGTCTTTTATTTCACCGACGACTTCGCATGTTACGGGGCGATGACGGCGATGCTGACGCACGGCGTGCGCGTTCCGGAAGACGTGCGCCTGGCGACCGTCGCCAACCGCGGCAGCCTGCGGGCGTTCAGGACGACGCTCACGCGTGTCGAATACGATCTGCCGGCGATGGGGGATGCGGCGTCCGATTATATTCTCGGTTTTCTCCGCAACGGAGAATTTCCTCCCGATGCCGTGGTAAGGCCGGTTTTCCGTATCGGCGGCTCTTTCCGGTAGGGCTTTTATCTGATGCACTGTCTGATATCATACTGTGCTTGAAGGCATGGTATGGCGTTTGGTAAACTTGCCCGAGAAATTCACAAACAAGGAGATGTTATGTCGAAATTGTTCAAAACCGCGATGCTGTTGTTCACGGCGATTCTTTCGACGGCGACGGTGAACGCCGC
>JAFVZE010000148.1 GCA_017508315.1 Kiritimatiellia bacterium
ACCTCGCTCCGGCGCAGATCGGCACCAACGGCCCGATCGAAGTCGAAAACTGACCGGAAACCGTCTGACAAAGACGGAATTTCAGATACGGGGTCCCGGAGTTCCGCAGGCGCGGAATTCCGGGACTTTGCCGTTATCGTGCCACGGAATTGTGGCATGCAGCTCAAGATACGGCACAAATCTGCAAGTTGTTTCTTTAAAATTTGATCGGCGGCGATCTATGCGATCTGCACGATATGTTGCAGAAAAGTTAGGGGGTAATTTATTCCAGATAACGTAATCTTTAGGCTCGCAGATAACCGTGAATTTGGGGGTTGACGCAAAAGGTTGGGTTGTGTTATTATGCCAATCAAATAAGGAAAGGATTCCGGCCCGTCTGGGGGCGGGAATTGTAGAAATCAGATGAAAGCCGCTTTTATCGTCGTTGCGCTGTCGCTTGCGTTTTCTCCCCGCGTCGCCGAGGGCGCAAAGAAGTATGTGCTTTTCGGTTGGGAATTCTCGCAGCTGAAAATCCGGGAACTGCAGGAGAAGGCGCCCTGGTTCGACACACTCGCCGTTGACGGCGTCGGTTTCGCTCCGCTTTCCGGAGATAAGGATCTTGAGGGGCGGCCGATGTGGTCGCGCTATCTGATGCATACCGGACCTTGGCGGCACGAGGATGTCGCGCATCTCGCGCCGCAACTTCGCAAACTGACCGCGCACCGGTCGATGAAGGAGTGCTTTTTCAAGTCGTTCTGTGCGCCCACCAACCGCATCGACTGGACCGATGATGCCCAGTGGTCCCGCATCGCGCAGAATATGGCGGTTCTGGCGCGATTGGCCAGGAACGGCGGAATCCGGGGTTTGGGCATCGACCACGAAGATTATTTCCGCCAGGAACAGTTCCGGCGCCGCAGTTCCGATCCCGGCTACGACGAGTTGGAAAAACTCGTCCGCCGCCGCGCCCGGGAAGTGTTCGGCGGAGTGTTCCGCGAATATCCGGCGGTGCGGCTCATTACGTTCTGGCTGCTGTCGCAGGAGCCGATCTATTTCGGCGAGGGCGATATCGCGGCTTTGAAGCGCGATCGCGGCGATCTGTGGCCGGCGTTTGTGAACGGAATTTTCGATGTGATGCCTCCGACGGCGCTTTTTATCGACGGGGACGAGAAGTCTTACCGCTACCGGGCGGACAACGGCGATTTCGATCGCGCTTACGTCCAGCAGCGCACCCGGGCGATACGGCTGATCGAAAGCGAAAACCGCGGCAAATACCGCGCCCAGGCGAGTATGGCGTTTTCTGTTTATCTCGACATGTATCTCGCCAAGGAAGGCGAGACGTGGTATATGCCGCCTTTGGACGGTTCGCGGCTGAAGCGCTTCAAGTCGAATCTTTCCGGCGCGACTTACGCGAGCGACGAATACGTCTGGTTCTGGGGGCAGGAGCATTGCTGGGCGAAATGGCCGCCGCAGAGGAGATTCAACGGCTATTTCCGGCAGGAGGATTTCAAGCGCACGTGGGATGAGTGCATGAACGGGCTTTACGACGCCGTCGCCGAAGTGAAAGACCCGACCGGATACGGCATGCGGCTCTGGGACGAAGCACGTTCGCGCGGCGGACTCAAGCCGTTGAACGCCAACGGCGAATGCCGGGCCGACGGCAGAGCCAGACTTCCGCGCCCTTACGCGAAATGGCAGGACACCTACCGGCGGGACACGAACGGAGTCTTTAAACTCGACACGTCTTTCGGCGAAGGGGATTCAAGCTCGATTTGCGTGACCGGGGTTTCGAACGGGACGGTCATGCTGCCGGTGAAAGGCGTGAAGAGCGGAGAGTGGTACGCGGTGGAATTTTCGGCTTTCGGCGAGGGAGTGAGCGCGAATGTCGGTTGGTATTCATGCGGCAAATGGTTCCACAAGGCCTCGTCCGTCGCGGTCGTGTTCGACGGACCAGAGACGCCCGGCAGGTGGCGGCGGGCTCGCGGAGTATTTAAAATCCCCGACGGAGCCGACGGATTCTGTCTGATAATGGGAACTCATCTGATGCCGGGGGAGTCCTGCTGGTTCGACAATATACGGGCATATAAATTGAAAGAGAAATCGCAATGAAAAAGTTACTGATGCTGCTGGCGGTTACCGCCGGTTTTACCGCCGTCGGCGAGACTTGGTATTATACCGGCGCTGGATACAAGGATGATGCGATTACGAACGCCACGTATTGGACCAACGGGGATAAAATATGTCCGGCAATTACCGGCTCGGACGACTTTATCGTTTCGAACTGGAAGTGGATGTGGAGTCCTGCGGGCCAGAATCAAGAAGACTACCATTTTTCGGGGAAAAGCCTTGCCATCGGCCAAATCGGCGGACAAGACGGCAAACTGGAAATAAGATTCTACAACAACAACTACTCCATATATTTCGACAACGAGGGGCTTTTTCTCGACAATGGCCTTTTTACCGGTTATGGATACAGAATGCGCACACTGAACGTGCGCGGAGATATTACGGTGCGAGCTCCCGAATCCGCACCGTTCCATATTCATGGTGGCGGCAAGTTGACGAGCAACGAAGGTAAAACGCTTCTCTTGCACGGTCCGTTCAAATCGGCAAAGGGAACGATGGCCGTAGTAGGCGTGGTTCCGGCCGGCTTAGAAAATGTTTTGAATGAGATCACGAACTTCACCTTGCGCATAGACGGGCCTTGCGACAACTATCTCGGCAAGCTGAAGATAAGCGGTATGCGTCCGCGGATGGGCAATACGTATGATACGGCCGTAAAGTTGGCGTGTCCGGCGTTCGGAGGTTCGCTGATTGTCGCAACCAACGGCATTCTGAATGCCGCCTACAATACTAATGTGATCAAAATAGCCTCGCTTTCGTTCGAGCCGGGATCAACACTGGAGGTTCTGGCATCGAACAGTACGAATGCGATTTTCGAAGTCGAAAATTCGTTTGCCGCAGAAGGGCCGGTGACGGTTTTGGTGGATTCCAAGCGCATCAAGGTCTGCAACGAAGGTGACAGGTTCACTGTGCTTTCGCTGCCTAAAACGGCAGAAGTTTCAGTAGACGACTTCAGGCTTGAAGTGACGGGAGCCAAGCTCAAATTCACCAGCGAGGCGGTGCATTTTGAAATCCGTGAGGATGGAGAGCGAAAATACCTCGATGTTGTCGTAGAACCGATAGTGAAGCTAACGGGCGCCGATTACAATTCCTTCAATTGGAGTGCCGAGAAATCTTCTTCGGCCTTCGAAAAGGCGAGCAGCTGGTCGGACACCAGCTCTACACCCCATTCCGGTTGCCATTATTTCAACGAAAAGATAGGCACGATAATAACTCCGGATACGGATTCGTATTCGTTCCTTGGCCGTTCGCTTTCCATATATGACGAAAGAACCAACAGCCCTTTTATCGTCTTCACCAAAAAACTCAATCTGACCAAATTGCACATGACGAACGGACGTTTGGCATCCGGATCCTACAGGAGCCCGGTCGTGATCGCCGAGAGTTTCGCTTTTTACGGAATCCACAATACGATCATCGTCCAGATGAACCAGACGCTTGAACTTGTCGGGCCGTGGAAGGGGGATGGACAGGTGGACGTCATCGGCAACCACGCATATGGTTCCAACGGCCGGTTGCGCCTGACCGGCGACAACTCGAATTTTACCGGCAAGATAAAACTTACCGTCGGTGCTGCCGCTCCAAATCCCGACGACAATTTCCAGACGCTTCTCATCGACGATGAAAAGGCACTTGGCGGCGCGATGGACGAGATGATGTTCGACGCGTTGGAGCTGAACGCCTACGGAACGCTGGAAGTCACGAATTCCTTCCGGATCGCCGCAGAGCGCAATCGCGGAATCTACGTCAACGGAGACGGCGCGATTTCGGTGCCGCAAGGCGAGAAGCTTGCGGTCGATACGCTCGTTACCCTTGAAGGTTCGCTCGTGAAGATGGGTGAAGGCACGCTCTCGCTCGGCGGCACCTTGGATGCCCGCTCCGCTTCGGAGCTGGTCGTCACGAACGGAGTCGTCGAAGTCGCGGCAGCCGATGCGATCAATGGCGCGAGCGTCAAGTTCTCGAAGGACTCGGCCTTGGCGATCGCTCTGGGGAGCTCCGACGTCAACCTGCGCAACTACGGTATCCGCAACCTTTCGGACGCTCCGTTTGCCGCCGATACCGCGCAGGTTCCTCTGTACGTCGACATCCCGTCGGTCGGCGATGGCGTCAAAAACATCGAATGCGCGCTCTTTACGGTCAAGACGGAGCATTACGCCGCGGCGGATGCGATGTTCGTCCCCAAGCGCACCGGGGCCGTTCGCCGCGGCTGGGTCATAAAATTTTCGTCTCGCGAGAACGGCGACGGAACGACTACCAAACTCGGCCTGCTCGAGCGCGCGGGATTCTCGATTGTCATCAAGTAGGGTTTCGGCATGACGGTATGCATCTTTATAAAGTGCAAAAACGGCACGATCATCTCGGTCCGGTGATTTTTGAGAGATACAACAGAAAGAAGAAACGGGAGAAAACATGAATAAGGCAACCTTGTTGAGCAGGATTTCCGTCGGCCGGATATCCGCTTCACGCCGGCAGCATCGGCTATCATCTGCGCGCGGGGCTTCACGACATCACCAGATACGACTGGCATCTGTATATGGATTTCGCCGACGGCCACGGTTGGAATCTGCCGCATGCTCCGGGAGAATGAAAGTATGAAAAAGATAATATTGGCTTTTGTGTCTGCGGCGCTCTCCTGTGTGGCATTCGGAGCTAAGACCACGTGTTTTACCGGCCGCGCCGGCGTCGAGGGCGGCAATCTCTTTTCAGTTGCCGAAAACTGGGACAACGGTCTTCCCGCCGCCGGTGATACGGTAGTCGTTTCTTCGACGGTCAAACAGGTGGTCAACGATTTTGCTTCCGGCTTCAAGTTGAAAAGCCTGTATTTGAAGAAGAACGAGACGGTCGATTTTGCCCCGGAACTTACCGGCAATCCGGTTGTACTTGCAAGTACGCTTTATCTTTACGATGGAGCTAAGAATTTTCTCGACGTGACGGCGGATGCAGACAATTTTTATCTTGGGCGCGAAAACGGCGAATGTTACGGACGGATTGAAGTGAACGGAAATTGCCTCTTGTATATTGGAAATGGCAAAACGCTCAAGCTTTACGGTCCGCTGCGGGTCGAAGGGACAATCAGGGGCAATACAAATTCGACTTATCAGCACGGCTCTTTGCGGCTTTGCTCTACTGGCAATTACTTTAAAACCGCCAAAATATGGTATAACAACGTTTATTTCGATGTGCCCGATGCGGTTGAACCTGAATTTGTGATTGACTGGGGCGATACGAACAACGAAAACAACAAGGGTATGTATATCTTCGGTTCGAACAATCAGACGGCGAACCGGATTCTGGGAACGCTTACGCGCACGACCGGCTGCCAGATATCCGGCAGCGGCGTTCTGTCGCTGAACGGCACCGAGGATGCGATTTCACCGTGCCTTATTCAAGATTCGCTCTCCGTGGTGTGGAATCCGTCCGGCGATTACACCCAGACATTCTCCAACCGTGCCCATACCACGAGCGGTTCATTGACGGTTTCCAACGGTACGATGCGTCTCGCCGCCGGTGGCAGTTTCAAAAACGTCTCGAAGTTGACCATCGCCGAAGGAGCGGTATTTGATTTGGCGACCACGGCGGCGGAAACGTTCAAGTCGCTGAAAAGCGCAAGAGTCGATGGCACTTTCCGGTTCGCTCCCGGTTCGTCCAATCCGTTCGCATCGACGGAATTGCAGGTCGACATCGGGCGCAACGGCGTACTTGAAATCCCGCAAGGCGTTACATTGCATCTGCCGAGAGTTTTTGTGCGCGGCGTTTTCCCGAAGAGCGGCGTTTACGATTCTTCAAGCGGATGGATATCCGGCGGCGGCGAAGTTGAAGTTCTAAACGCTTCGCTTTCGTCCTGGCGCGAACCGGTTTCCGGGAAATGGTCGGACGCTTCCAAATGGTCGGACGGCGCGGTTCCCGTCTCCGCGCCGACGTATGTGACGGCGCAGGGGACGTCTTACGATGTTGAATTCGACGCTTCGGTGTTCACGCCTCCGGAAATCAATATCGGCAATGCGGAGGGATTTTCATCGCGTTTGACGGTTGCCGGCGATGCGACGCTGCCGGAAAGCGCGGAAACGGTTTTCAATGTGGCCGGCGGCGGCGTTTTTGAAGTTCAGTCCGGGTTCGTCGGGCTTACCAACGGCGACTATCGTTTGGCGTCTGTCTCCGGCGGCGGCGTTTGGCGGATCTGCGGCGGAACCAATGAAGTTATGACGAAGAAATGGGGCGGCTTTGAAATCAACGCCGGAGGAACGCTGGCGGTGACGGCCGGACTGTTCCGGGTGAAAAACACCCAGTATTCGTACGCGCCGGGATGTAAACTCAACGACGGCCGGATAGTTCTCTCCGGCACGGGCTCTTTCCGGTCGGTAAATGAATCGGGAGAGTTCAATCCGTTCGGTTCCGGCAGGATAGAGGTGAAAGACGATGCTTCGCTTTATGTCGGACGCGCTTTCGCCGGTCCGACGAAGTCCGGATCGCCGCTGGAGATATCGCTGACGGACCGCGCGATGATGGATTGCAACGCCGGATTTTTTCTTGGCGATACGCTTTCCGGCGGCGAGACGCTGGTGACGGTTTCTGACGAGGCGTATCTGAATCTTGGCTGGAAGAGCGGAATCGGAATCAACCGTTCTTGCCGCGTTCGACTGGATATCATTTCCGGCGCTTCGGTCTCGGTCGGCGGTTATGGATTTTCGGTCGGCGGTTTAGTCACCAAGAAAGACTCGTCGGGTGCGTTTCCGACGGGAGTCGTCAATGTCGTGAACGGAAATCTTTATGGCGGCGGCGGTTATTACGGAAAAACCGGTTTTACGAGCGGACATCACTATCAGGGCTGCCTGATCGGCTCGCCCGATCCTTCGACGGCCGAGTGGAACGGCCAGGCGCGATATCACGGCGAAATGTACGTCGGAAATGAAGGAACGTACGAGCAAAGCGGTTATATCTCTCTCGGCGTCGGTTGCGGAGACGGTTTGCTCGCGGTTGACGGCGGCAGCGTGACGGCGAAGGGCGGAGAGGTGCTGGTCGGCGCCTGCGACGGCAGCGGACGGATTGAACTTTGCGGCGGCGGCGAGATGAGCGTCGGTTCGTCGATGCATCTCGGCGGATTCGATGTGTCCGGGCTTTCGATCCCGCGCACATGGACGATGCTTGATCACGACAATCTCGCTTCCACCGGCCGCGTGTCCGTGATCGACGGAACGCTCGCCGTGTCCGGCGGTGTCACGCTCGGCGTCCGGGGGACCGGCATCCTTGAAGTCGGCTCCAACGGTGTCGTTACCGCGTCGTCTCTCGTCCTTTCCAACCGCACGGCGTCGGTGCTGTCTTTTTCGTTCGGCGCGGACGGTGTCGGCAGCATCGAACTTGACGGTCCGCTCACCGTCGCATCGGGCGCGAAGCTGAAAATCGACGCTTCCGCCTATCGCGGAAAGCGCGGGCGTTTCCGGCTGCTGACGGCGGAGTCGGTCGCCGGCGCGTTCGCCGCCGGGGATGTGGAGCTTGACGGCGGCGACACCGATCTCACCGCGTATTTCCTCGACGGCTCCCTGTTCGTGCGGCGGCATACCGGCTTTTCGATGATCGTGCGCTAAGGCTGTCCGGGAGAATGGAATGAAAAGTTTGATTTTTCCGATGTTCTTTTTGGTGGCGGCCGTCGCCGTTTCCGCCGGTGAAGCACGCGTCGTGTCCTGTCCCGAAGGACCGCTTTCAGCGCCGGTTCGCGCCGCGAAGATTCCGGAGACGGCCGAAGCCTTCACCGTGTCGTTCCGGTTCAGGGCGTCGGAGTACGTGAAGCGTCCCGGACCGTGGGAAGGGCTTGTCTTCGCGAACGGAAACGGCTGGAGCGACGGCTTTCGCGCCACGGTGACTCCGGCGTCGAGCGCCTCGTTCGACGGTTTTAAAATGAGCCTCAGAGCGGTGAAGGCGTCCGGAAAGGCCGCGACGCTGCCGCTCAAAACCGCGCTCGCTTCCGGACGCTGGTACCGTCTGGCGTTTGTGTGCGGCGGCGGCGAACTCAAAGGCTACGTCAACGGCACGCTCGTTTCGTCCTGCCGTTTCGAAGGGCGGTTCAAACGGCCTTCGTGCGGCTTCAGCGTGGGGCCGGCCGGTTTCGGAGTCGGATATTATCCGTTCGCAGTGCGGGATTTCACGATCCGGGAACGGGCGGCCGATGCCGGCGAGATTCTCGCGCTTGTCACCGGCGGCGAAACTTCGGCCGGGGGGACGGCCGAATTTCTCAAGCGGTTGCCGGAAGCCGATTTCGCCGATATGCGTCCGCTCGCCTGGAATACCGCCAGACGGCTCGTCGACGCGGGCGATCGCAGGTCGGCGGCGGAGCTGTACCTGCTGCTGGCGGAGCGCCGGGCGCAGAACCCGGCAACGGACGGCGGCAATGAAACCGCCGCGCTCTTCGCCGGAATTTTCGGAGGGGAGAAAGCGGAGTGCGCCGTTAAATATCCCGAGCGCGTGCCGTTCGCCGGATACGGGACTTTCAGGATGGAGAAATTCCGGCCGGACACGTCCAAAGCGGTGTTCGTAGCCGTTGACGGCAGCGACAGCTCCGGTGACGGCAGCGCGCAGCGTCCGTTCGGCTCGGTCGGGCACGCTCTTGAGGCGGTGCGCGGCCGGAGCGAAAAGACGGTTCTGCTCAAAGGCGGAAGGTATATGCTGGACAGAGGCATAACGCTCGTCGCTGCGGATTCCGGCAGCGCCGCTTCACCGCTCGTCATCGCGTCCGCCCCCGGCGAAAGGGCGATACTGGACGGCGGAAAGGATGTCGAAGGTTTCGCGCCGTGCGGACGCGGCGAAATTCTCTGCGCGGATCTGCGCGGCAGAGGTTTTACAGCTCTGGAGAGTCCGCGGTGCTGGGGGTACGCCCTGTCGGGCAAAGGGGAGAAGCATATTCTCGACCTGTACGAGGACGGCCGGCCGGGAGAACTTGCGCGGCATCCGAACAGCGGCTTTTTCAAAACGGTCTGGGCAGACAGAACCAACGCCGTCTTTCGCACCGATCTGTCGGACGCGGCGGAATGGGCGCATGAGCCGGAGCTGATGGCGCTTACCTACATGCGCTGGCTCTGGGGC
Source organism: Kiritimatiellia bacterium (assembly GCA_017508315.1). Classification (GTDB taxonomy): domain Bacteria; phylum Verrucomicrobiota; class Kiritimatiellia; order RFP12; family UBA1067; genus UBA1067. Next base: position 9,175 of record JAFVZE010000148.1, read on the forward strand.
GACGAGACGACGAAGATCAAAATCGCCGCCGACGGCACGATGCAGCTTGACACGAACGTGGTTAGGGCGGCGAAAACCGGACGGCCGGTGAAGCTCATGAATTCGCTCAAGGCGCTCGACGAGCCGGGCGAGTGGTTTCTCGACCGCGCCGCGTGCAGGCTCTACCACTGGCCGAAGCGCCGCGGAGCGCGGGTGACGCTTTCACAGCTTGCCGAGCCGATCATAAGCGTCAAGGGCGCAAAACACGTGGTGATCCGTTCGCTGGCGATGCAGCACGGAATGTCGGCGGGAATCAGGCTGGAGAATTGCGAGAGCGTGAAGATTCTCGGCAACGGTCTGCGAAATCTCGGCAGCGGAATTTCCGCGCGCGGCAGGGATATCGTGATCGCCGGCAACAAGATGCGTTCGTTCGCCCGCGGGGGCATATCCGCCTGCGGCGGCGACCGGCGCACGCTTGCGCCTTCGGGGATCAGGATCCTCAAAAACGATATTTCCGACATCGAACGCAAAGTGCGGACCTACTGCCCGTGCGTTCAGGCCGAAGGCGTCGGGATCGAGATCGCTTTCAACCATTTTCACGACTGCCCGTCATCGGCGGTCCGGCTGGAAGGCAACGATATGCTCGTCAACTCCAATCTCGTGGAAAACTGCGTGCTGGAGAGCGACGATCAGGGCGCGGTGGACATCTACGCCAACCCGACGTACGCGGGGATCGAGATTATCGGCAACGTCTGGCGCAATATCGGGCGGGGCGGGGCGTTCGTGCCTTGCGGACAGGCGGCGGTGCGCTTCGACGACGTCATCTCCGGCGTCAAAGTGCGGCTCAACAAGTTCTACAACTGCGGTTATGCGCATTTCGGCGCCGTGCAGATAAACGGCGGGCGGCTCAATGTTATCGACAACAATCTGTTCGTGAACTGCAGGCGCGATTGTTCGATCAACGTCCGCAGCGAGGCTTGGTGGCGCCATACGATGAGCGAGGGCTACTGCAAGCCCAAGATCGCCGCCGTCAGACCGTGCGAACCGCCGTGGAATGAACGTTACGGGTATCTGACGCGGCTTCTGGAATGGCCGTGTATGAACTTCGTCTCCCGCAATATCTACGTCAACACGCCCCTGACGTGCAGAGCGGAGGGTGAGAACGGCAACATTTCCATGGCGGCGGAGCCGGAGCGGCTGCCGGAAGGCTACGATTCGTTTTAACGGGGATTTTCGGAAACGTCAGAAAACCATGCGGACTTTCCGGTTTTTGCCGATTGTCAGAGTCTGGGCATTTAAGATCCGGATTTGACAGGGGGGGGGTAAATGATACTATAAGAGCACGGAAGTAAAAAGAAAGGATTTTTCTTCAAATGAAATTTAATAATTTGATGCTGCTTCTTACTCTTGTTTCTGTTGCTTTGTGTTCGGGGTGCGACGACAAGATCGTCAATTTAACGGAAAACGGCGCTTGCGCCTATACGCTCGTTACGCCGGATAAGATGTCGGAGACTGACGCTTTTGTCGCCAAGGATATGAATTCGCTTTTGGCCCGTGCGCTCGGACGTGAATTGAAAGTGGCCACGTTA
>JAFVZE010000149.1 GCA_017508315.1 Kiritimatiellia bacterium
GAGCTCTTTTCGTCCGCGGTTTTGCAGCCGGTAGCGCCTCCAAGCGCAAAATTCGCGCTCGCCGCTCCGTAACCGTTCATGAGCGCAAGTTTACCGTTCACCGTGCCGCGCGGCCGCACCGAACCGCCCTCGGCAAGGCGGGTATCGAGGAGATAGACGGCGTACTTACCGCCGGAAAGCTCGTCCGCCTCCGCCGCCGGTATCTGGAACAGGACGTTCGGACAGCGTCCGTCCTTCGCGACCGGAGCTATAAGAACGATCCGGTCATTTGCGTCCATACATTCGCCATTTGCGGAAAAACCGTCAAATTCGCCGTTTTTCGACCAAACAAGCGCATAACATTCGCCGTCCATGACCACCGAACCGTCCGCATAGCGGTCTGGACCGACGGTGGAAAACGACAACCGTGCGTCATCAACGCCGTTTGCGATTGCGATAGCGTTGAGACACACCGAAAATAGCAAACTTATCGACTTCTTTTTCATGAAAAAAACGGCGGATATTATACCACCCTTCCTATCATGAAATCAATCGGAATTAACAATCCTCGTGTAACCGCGAAAATTCCCTGGAAACACCCAATCAATACCTGCGGAAATGGTGGTGGGGCAAGGATTCGAACCTTGGAAGGCGAAAGCCAGCAGATTTACAGTCTGCCCTCGTTGACCACTTGAGTATCCCACCGATAAACGAATCGGGGTACAGTATATCACAACCGCACGCCATCAGTCAATAGCGAAACTGTACATCTTCAAAGTTTTCCGAAAATTCCGTTATACATCTCCTTGTAAATTACGGGAACTGCCTGTTGTCCTCCCGCGCCGAACCGGGAGGATCGAGAGGTGCGCAGGGCACCCCCATCGAGCGAAGACGTTTCAGATGGGTTTGCATACGTTTATGAAAGTCGGCGTAGCTGCGGGGCTTGGGATTGCTCCAGGAGATCTCGGCGACTGCGCAGGTGCGCGGAAACGCCGAATACATGAAATCAAAGAAATTCCAGGTGGTGCGGTTGTCGGACCATGAATACCCTTCAGTACCGAGAATACGACCTTTCATCGACGGTTTCCAGCCGCGGTCGAACTCGTACAGATAGACGTCCTCAAGCGAGACCGGAAAATAATACGCATCCTTGGGATGAGGGTGATATTCATCGTCGCGGCAGTGCGGCCACCCCCAGTATTCATGACGGTGCGACGCGGCGACGACATCATACCCGCATTCAGCCACCTCCCACGGATAAGGGCAATAGCGGCCGAGAGCCTTTTGACCGGGATCCGGATGCAGCCAAGGCATAACGACAACATCCTTGGGATCGACGCCGGGATCCTGGACAATCTCGCCCCATCCGATCGCACGAACCCCTTTCGCCGCGAGATGCGCTATCACCTTGCGCGTAAACCACGTCTGAAGTTTGCGGACGTCCGCAATCCCCTCTGTTTCCATTCTCGCCCGGCATTTCGGACATTGCGCCCACGCCTTGGTATCGGCCTCATCCCCTCCGATATGAACCAGATCCACGCCGGGAAACATCTCCAGCATCTCATCGAACACCGAGAGCACCGTCTGCACGGCTTCATCGTTGCCGATGCAGATCTGGGCGCTTTTCATTCCTTTGACGCGGCAGACGCGGTTCGTCTCAAAACCCATACCTTCACACCCGAGATGCGGATACGCCGCGATGAACGCCCGCGAATGTCCCGGAACATCGAACTCCGGCAGCACCCGGATGTGACGGGCTTTCGCATACGCGAGAACCTCGGCTATATCCTCCCGGGAATAGCAGTACGGTCCATAGGTGTAACGCCGCGCATCACCAACCCATTCGCGGACGCGGCGCCAACGCCCGCCGTCCATACCGCGTTCATCGTACCGACGTTGCGAACCGTAACGGACAAGATCCGGATGCCGCGTCACCGGCAGTCTCCAGCCTTCATCCTCGGTAAGATGCCAGTGAAGAACGTTCATCTTATGAAGCGCCATGAGATCGAGAACGTCGAAGATGTTTTCCTTAGGCAGAAAGTGACGGCCGACGTCAATGAGCCAACCGCGCCAAGGATAGGCGGGCGAATCTTCGATCTCAACCTTGGCAACCGCACCGTCTGAATTTTTCAACTGGTCGAGCGTCACACGGGCATACAGCTTCCCTGCGCCGTCGGCATAGGCGATTTCCGCGCCGGCGTCGGTGACTTTAAGCCGGTATCCCTCCTTGGGAAGCGAACCGTCAAAGCGAAACGACACCGCGGCATTGGTCGTCGTTCCGCCCGTCTCCACCACTTTGCGCGGAGCGGGAACCAGTGCCAAGGCCGCAAGAAAACATGCCGC
>JAFVZE010000150.1 GCA_017508315.1 Kiritimatiellia bacterium
AGGAGGTTCGGGACTTCTTAAACTGATGAAGTACAGGGAAGAGGATGTCATGCGTTTTGAGATCGGTTCAATCGTCAATCATGATGTCGGAGTGTACACTTTCGACACCGATGCCGGATACGTTCCCGGCACATTCGTTATCCGTCCGATTGACGCCTCTAAAAACTCTGTGGCGTTGGGAACTTGCCACATAGAATTCGCGCCGCCGTCGTCCGGTTCCGCAACTCCGGGATTCCCGAATCTTACGGTCAGGCAGGTTGACTCGGCGTCGCAGACCCGCCTGAGCGTCACCAACGGCGTTTGCGCCCGCATCGGCGGTGTCTCAAATCTCGTCGGCAGGATTGTGAAGGACGGCTCGGGCGAGCTTGCGTTCCCGCTCCGCCGCAGCAGCAAAGACTACACCGGAACTGTTGAAGTGAAAGAGGGTAACCTTCGCCTGCTGGAAACTGACGATGGCGTAACTGCGGCTATCGGACATCTTGCGGTTTCCAACGGTGCGGCAATCAGATTGCCCGCATCGGGATTGCGTGTGTCGACGGTCGCGTTCGAAAGCGGAGCCATTGTTTCCGAGGGGCTTCTCGTTGTTCCCAACGGTACAGATCTCTCAGGCGTATTTTTCCGTGACGGGGCGGCAGTCCGTTTTGAGGGTGTGGAAGATACCGTTGTCTTGGAGGCTCCGGACGGGGAAATAGTCGGCAATCCCGCGTTCCATGTCGACGTCATGAACACCGAATCGATGGAGCTTGTCGAAATAAACGGTACGAACTTCGTAAAGCGCATAAATGATGTGCGAGGGTCGGAGTACGGTTTTGCGACCAATGTCGTTCTCATGCCGTACATCCAGGAAGATGCGTTCGACAATACTAAGTTCATTTTCATGCCGTACACGTCCGCCGCAGCGGATCCTGCGGAAACTCCCTGTCTTGTCTGGGACAAGATAATAACGGGCATCAAGGCCGCTTTCGTGGTCCAAGACTGCGGTTGGGACGGCAGCAAGCGCGTGGACGGCGGGCAGTTCCTCGGCAAGACGAATCGCATTCCCGGCGGTGGCGGCGATTTCATGCGTGCCGCCGGATTTCCCCAGATCTTTTACGATACGAGCGCGGCGCGAACAGGCGAGTTCTACATCAACGGAGAGCGGTGCAATCCCGACGAAGGGTATTTGTATCAAGGTTACAACGGTTATGGCGGCAACCACTACACCCCGCAGGTGACGGACGTTCAGCATGTAAAAGGGGCTGCCTGGTCGGCGGATTCTTTCGGGTGCAATACGGGTGCAAACTGGCGCAACGGCAATCACCGTCTTTGCGAATGCATTATCTACACCAATGCGCTTACCCGCCTGGAACAGCTTAAAATCCGTGCGTATCTGATGAAGAAGTGGATTAATGCCCAGGTCAATATCGTCCCCGGACCATTGGGCGGCAATCGCATTGACGCGCATGACACGACCGGCGGCGCGGCCGTGGATGTCGCCGACGGACAAAGCGTATGGATCGAGGCGACGACGGGAGATGGCGCTTTGCGTAAAACCGGCGGCGGGACATTGTATGTGAAGGAAGTGTCCGAGCCGCTTGAATCGGTAAAGGTCGCCGACGGCAAGATGGTGCTGCGCTCGGGAATCGCGCCCACGGATTTCCGGGCCGGGAGCGCCTATGTGCATTTCGACGCCACGAGAAGCGATACTTTTACATTGGGCGACGACGGGGTGTCGGTAAAGTCGTGGCGGTCGATTTCGGCAGGAGGAGTGACGGCTGACATCAAAAGCGGCATGACGAATTTCCCGACCGTGGCGCAGGTTCAGATCGGTTCGCTCATGCGAGCGGTAGTCGATTTCGGACCTTTTATGAGCGGAACGGGAAATAATTCTCCTTACAATCTGAAAAAAGCGACTGTGCTTGAATTCTCGCAGCCCAAGCGGCTTTTGCGTACGGTGATCGGCGTTTTCGGCAGCCGCAACGGCGGCGGGCAGCTTGTCGGTTCGAGCGGCGGAGGGTACAACGACAACTGGGGACTTACGCGCGGCGGCACTTTTGGCGCGAGCAAAGACGATCCTATGTTCCGCAACGATGGCTGGCATGCGCAGATTGCCAAGACGGATGTCACGTACGTGAGAACGAACGGCGTGCCGGCCAGCATAAGCGATGGATTCTCCGGCGGGTATGACATAATCGCGCTTAACACCTATCTTGATTTCGGCGCGAGAGGTCTTGCCGGCGCACATTACAACTACTATACCGGCGGTCAGGAGATCGGTGAATACCTCATATGGGACGAGCGCCTCAGCGATGAGCGTGTCAAGATGGCCGAGGCATATCTCAGAAACAAGTGGTTCGGAGATGAGATTCCCGGTTACCGTAAGGCAAGGGCGCAGACGCTTGAGGTGGCAAGCGGAGCTGAAATTGAGATTCTTGGCGACGCGCTCACCGTCGGCAGGCTTTCCGGAGGCGGTATTGTCACAGGCAGTCTTGCTTTTGCTGAGGATCTTGAACTTGAAGTCGCGGTCGGTGAGGATGGGACGGTTCCTGCTCTTGCATTGAACGGTTGCGGCGTTTGGCCGCAGACGGGTTGCGTGAAGATAACCGGTCGTCTCGAACGCCTTGCCAACGGCATATACCCGATCGTCGTTTCGTCCGAGTTTGAAGGGCTTTCGCTTGAAGGCTGGACGGTTGAAACAGAAACCCCGGTTCGCAAACTGTTGACGCTGCGGGTGAACAACGGTGCGGCGGAGCTCGTCGTCTCCGATCGCGGAATGACGATTCTCGTTCGTTGAGAGTCGTTTGTCAAGGAAGAAAAGATCATGCATAAGTTTATTTGTCTGTCCGTGCTTGCGGTCGCTGTCGGTTGTTCTTCGAAAGAATTCGAACTGGCCGGAGACGGCAGGGCGGCTCGTATCGTAATTCCCGCCGACGCGCTTGAATCCACGAAACTCGCGGCGAAGGAGCTTGCCGAATACGTCGGCAAGGCTGCCGGCAGGACGCCTGTCGTTTCGACGGACGTTCCCCCGGGCGCGGCGACGGTGATGATCGGCACGGTCGACAGAATGAAGAATCTTCCGCCGGAGGTGGCGCAGCGGCTTGCGGCGATGAAGCAGGACGAAGCTTCGTGGACCGGCGTATACGGAGGAAAGCTCTGGATCGTCGGCAAAAGTGAAACCGCGGAGCTCTATGCCGTCTACCATTTCCTTGAAAGCCGTCTCGGAGTCAGGTGGTTCCAGGCGCCGGTCAAGGAAGATCCCGGCGAATACGTGCCGCGCACCAACCGTCTCGCGTTCGCGGAATTCTCGCTTTACCGCCAGCCGGCTTTCGCCATCCGCCGTCTCGACGGCACGGGGGTTGCGGTTTCGCCTATCCCGGCCGCCGGAATGTCGACGGCGGTGCGCAACGGCTATCAGGTGCATCCGCTTTACGGCCAGCGCGTCAACTACGCCGAGACCGACACGCCGCTGTACCGTTTCTTCGCACCGCGCGTGAACCGCCGGTACCAGTCGCTCGGCGGCGGACATCTCACGTTCGTCAATCCCATGCCGGGGCCCAAGGCGTTCAAGAAGCATCCGGAATGGTTCGCGCTCGTGGACGGCAAGCGCGTGCAGGGCGCGACTCACATGGAGCAGTACTGTCTTTCCAATCCAGAGGTGCGCCAAAACGTCGTCGACTACATCCTCAGGCAACTTCGCGAAACCGGCGGGCTCGGGCAGTATCTCTTCGGACAAATCGACTCGCCCCACGGCGGCTGCGAATGCGAGAAGTGCCGCGCGCTCGACGGCCCCGGGGAAGATCCTGTCGGCGGCAGACCGAGCCGCACCACGCGTTTCGTGAAGACGATCAACGACATCGCCGCCAGGGTATGGGAGAAATATTCGCAGGCCGACTTGAGGATGTGGGCGTATCTCGATTACCGCGAACTGCCGCGTGGCGTTAAGCCCGATGCGCGCTTCAAGCTTTATTTCTGCCCCCATGGAAGATGCTACGGCCATACGCTCGACGATCCGAAGTGCGAGCGCAACGTCAGGATGTACAATCTGCTCATGGGCTGGCGCAAGCTCCTGAACGACGTCTACATCTATGATTATCTGACCTGCACGCCGATGGAATACACCTGCAACGAATGGCAGGAGGCGCACGATATCGCGATGTATCACCGGCTCGGACTTATCGGATGGAAGAACGAGGCGTCTTTCTCTGGTTCCAGATTCGTGGGCGGCGGCGATTTTTCCGCCAAGCGCGAACGCTTCCCCTCGTCGTGGCAGTGGCTGTACGCGAGCGGACATCTCCTGTGGGAGCCGTCGCTCGACGTAGACGGACTTATCGACGATGCCGAATCGAAGTATTACGGCGCGGCGTATCCGGCGATGCGCAAATATCAGAAGCTCCGCCGCCGGCTCTGGGCGGAAACGCCCGGTTGCATGGGCTATCCGACCGGCGACCAGCGTCGGCCGATGCTGCTGGAGCGCGCGGGCGCCAAGGAAGAACTGCTTGAATTTCTGGACGAGGCGGAAAAGCTTGCAAAAGACGACGAGGTCCTGAAATTCAGGATCGGCCGCGACCGCATGTGGCTGGACCGTTTCTGGATAAAGCCGAACGAGGAAGTGAAGGCCAAGCGCGGCAAGGTGATAAAGGTTCCGGAACTTTCCGGAAAAATCAAAATCGACGGCGACGGTTCGGACGCCGCCTGGTCGGGGGCTGTCTTCACCGATCAGTTCAAAGTCGCGTATCTCGGCAAAAACAACAAGCCGGACGTCAATCCCAAACTTGCCACCAAAGCCGGAGTCGCTTACGACGGCGAGAACCTTTATTTTCTCCTGACGGCGCTCGAACCTTCGGTTGCGAAAATGAAAGCGGCCAAGGGACCGGGCGCATCGGTCTGGGACGATGACGGCTTTGAGATTTTTCTTTTCCCGCCGAGCGCCGAGAACCGCTGCTATCATGTGGCGGTGAATCCCGCCGGAGCGATTTACGGCGGCACCAACCCCGGCGGCCGCGATCCGGCGGCTTTCGGAGCGGAGGCCGCGGCCAAGGTTTACGACGGACGCTACACGATCGAAGTGCGCATTCCGGTGCGCAAGATCGCGCCGCTCGTCAAGGGCGAGGTCTGGCGGATGCAGATCGGCCGCAACCGGCTCGTGAAGGACGAGCTTATGCCCAAGGGCGGGCGTTTCTCGCTCGACGGCGAAGTGTACACCGATACGCTCGCGTTCCGGTCGATGCAGATCGGACGCTCGTATCTGCGCAACGGCACGTTCGACGAACTGAACGACAAAGGCAGACCGAAAAGCTGGTCGTTCCCCAACGGTTGGACAGGAACGGAGAAGGGGCCTCAGGGGGTGGCGGTCAAGATGGTGAAACCCCAGACGGCAGTGCAGACGATGTGGCACGCGGAGCTTTCGCAGAAGCCGTATCCGCGGAAACTAAAGTACACTGTCCGCGCTTCCGGCACGGGGGCGATGAGCGTCGGGTTTGCGCGCTACCGCGATACCGCCGATTCGAAAGCGAAACACGGCTACCGGCGCGAATTCCTTAAACCTTCCGGCATCGGAGGAACTTACGAGCTTTCCGCGGAGATGAAGAATTACTGCGGTGAATACGAAATAGCCGCCGACGAGTGGTGTTCGATCGCGGTTTCATGCGTTCGAGGCGATATTCTCGTGGAAAGCGTATCGGTCGAACCGCTCGGGAAATAAGAGGTAAGGTGCGAAAAAGCTGATGTTAAGGCGTTGAAAAATGTAAGGTAATGTGTGATTTTTGTAGATAACGTATTTATGGGTGTTGACTGCGTGTATCGGATTGTGATACCATAAATACGAATTGATGAGAAGGAAACCATATCGTCGAGTGGTACGGCGATGAAAAAAGAAACAACTCAACAAGGAATTGCCATGAACAAAATCTCACGCAGGAATTTTCTTTCGACCGCGGCGCTCGCCGCACCTGTTGTAACGGCCGGTTGCTGTTCTGCAAAGGCGGGAGCAGGCGCCGGGACGAAGCCGCTCAAGTTCTGTATGTTCGCGGACATCCATTATGTTCCCGGGGCGTTCACCAACACCGAGGATATGTCGTTTCTGGAGAAGATACAGGAACGGGCCGTGCGGGAGAACTGCGATATGATGATCCATCTCGGCGACTTTGTCCACGGTGTGCGCACGAAGAAAGAGCAGGAGTACATCAAACTTTACAACGAGTTTAAAATCCCCAGCTATCACTGCCTCGGCAACCACGATCAGGACCGCAACCCCTACGAGGAAACCTGCGAAGCGTACCGGATACCAAAAGAGGGGTATTATTCGTTCGACAAGGGCGGGTTCCGCTTCGTGGTTACCGATCCCAACTACATCTGCAACAGGCCGGGAGAATTCATCCATCATTCGAGCGGCAATTATTTCAAGCGGGAGAAGGGCTCCACGATCAACTGGATCCCGCCGGCGCAGCTTGAATGGATGCGCTCGGTGATAGTAGGCTCGCCGTATCCGTGCATTGTCGTCTCGCACCAGAGCTATGAGCGCGGGCCGACAGGCGAAATGGTCAAGAACAAGGACGAGGTTCAGGCGATTTTCCGCGAAGCCAACGAAAAGAAGCCCGGAACCGTGAGACTCGTCGCCAACGGGCATATGCATATGGATTATCTGCGCATCAAGGACAATATCCTCTACTGGGACGTCAACAGCGCCAATTATCAGTATTATCCGCGCAAGCACAGCAAGTATCCGGCGGAATACGTGAAAACGCACCGGGCCGCGCTCAACAACATCGGCTACAAGGAGCCGCTTTCGGGCATTGTTTCGATGTGGCCGGACGGCAGAATCAAGATTGAAGGCTCCAAGGCCGATTGGCTTTTCGGAGTCTCGCCGAAGGACGCGGGATATCCCGAATACCACGACGGGCGCCGCTGCCATGCGGTGATCCAGTCGGCGGATATCACGTTCAATTATTCGTAACGGGGATGGTCGTATGACGGATGGACGGAAAACGGGTTCGGGAAGGCTTTTCAGCCTTGATCTGCTGCGCGGACTCGACATGATGCTGCTTCTTGTCGCGGGTCCACTCGTCATGTCGTACGGTAAGGCCTGGGGATTGCCGGCGGAGGTGCTCGGTCAGTTCAAGCACGGCTGGGAATGTTTCACGCTGTGGGATATCATCATGCCGCTCTTCATTTTCATGTGCGGCGCGGCGATGCCTCTGGCGCTGCCGAAACGGATGACGGACGGTCGCGCCCGATGGCCGTACTGGAGACACGTTCTCAAGCGCGTAGCCCTTCTGTGGGTGTGCGGCATGGTGGTGCAAGGGAATCTGCTCTCGCTTGATCCGCTTAAGATCGGTCCGTTTTCGAACACTCTGCAGGCGATCGCCGTCGGGTACGCCGCGACCGCCGCGCTGATGCTGCTGCCGCGCATCTGGATGCGCTGTGCGGTGACGGCCGCTCTTTTCGCCGCGTATGCGCTTCTCCTGCACGTCGGCGGCGACTACACGCCGGAAGGCAACTTCACGGCGATTGTCGAGCGCAGGGTGTTCGCCGCCGTTCTGCCCGCCGGCAGCATCTGGCTCAAGGTCGGTTATTATACCTGGATAGTGCCGTCGATCATGTTCACGGCGATGACGCTGTGCGGATTTCACGCGACCGAGATTCTCCGTTCGGCGTTTTCGCCGAAGCGCCGCGCGGCGCTGATGTTCGCCTATGCGGGGGCGCTGCTGGCGGCGGGTTTCACCGCTGCGGTGTGGATTCCCGTCATCAAGCCGATCTATACGGTGAGTTTCACGCTGCAGGCGATGGGTTGGAGCGTGCTGGCGCTGGCGGTTCTGTATGTCGCGACCGATATATTCGCTTTCCGTTCATATCTCGCGCTTCCGGTTCTTTTCGGCCGCCACTGCCTTTTCGCGTATATGGCGCTTCATGTTCCGTTCAAGTACGGTTTCGACGCGCTGGCGAACGCGGTGACGGCGGGGATCGCCGTCCATTTCGGAA
>JAFVZE010000151.1 GCA_017508315.1 Kiritimatiellia bacterium
AATCATCGGCCATCCGTTCAGCCTGGACGATTATCATCTGAACGCCGTAACCGAACACCGCGACGCGCTTGGCGAAGTGACCGTGAAAATATCCGACGCCTCCGGCAGCTTCCGCGGCCGAGGAGTTTCTACGGACGTCATCGAAGCGTCGATTTTGGCCTGTCTTTCGGCGATAAACAAAATGCTCGAAGGCGCCGCGCTCGGTTCCGGCGCCGCCTCGAAAATGCAGCACTCGTTCGAAAACGACATGCTTTCGGCTGGCCATTCCGACAAAACGACCCTCAACACCAAACTCTAAACTCACAACACCCATGACACAGACACAGAAAATACTCGCCGCACGTGCAGGCAAAAAAGACGTCCATGCGGGCGAACTCATCATGGCGGACGTGGATCTCGTTCTCGGCAACGACATCACCGCGCCGGTGGCGATCGGCGAATTCGCCAAATTCGGACGCGGCGAAGTTTTCGACCGCGGAAAAATCGCGCTCGTCCCCGATCACTTCACGCCCAACAAAGACGTGAAGGCGGCGGAGCAGTGCGCCTGCATGCGGAATTTCGCCGAGGCGCAGAACATCGGAAATTATTTCGAAGTCGGCCATGACTGCGGCATAGAGCATGCTCTTCTGCCCGAAAAGGGACTGGTGACGGCGGGCGATCTCGTCATCGGCGCCGACAGCCACACCTGCACCTACGGCGCGCTCGGAGCGTTCTCGACGGGAATCGGATCGACCGACATGGCATGCGCCATGGCTACGGGCAAAATCTGGCTCAGAGTTCCCGAAGCGATCAAAGTCGAGCTTACCGGCAGCTTCAATCCTCATGTAGGCGGCAAGGATCTCATACTGCATCTGATCGGCATGATCGGAGTCGACGGCGCAAGGTACCAGTCGCTCGAATTCACCGGACCGGGAATCTCCGCGCTCACCATGGACGACCGGTTCACCGTCGCCAACATGGCGATAGAGGCCGGCGCGAAAAACGGAATATTCCCCGTGGACGAAACGTGCCTCGCCTATCTCCGCGGGCACGGCGCGAAATCGCCGGTCGCGCACGAGGCCGATGAGAACGCCGAATATGTCCGCACCATCGGGATCGATCTTTCGGAACTCAAGCCGACCGTCGCCTTCCCGCATCTTCCCGAGAATACGCGCGAAATCGATTCCGTCGGCGACATAAAGATCGACCAGGTCGTCATCGGAAGCTGCACGAACGGCCGGCTCGGCGATCTGAAGGCCGCCGCCGAAATCCTTGCCGGACGGACGGTCGCGAAGAACGTGCGGTGCATCGTGATTCCCGCGACGCAGAGAATCTGGATCGAAGCGCTCGAACGCGGCTACCTCAGAACGTTCGCCGAAGCCGGATGCGTCGTCTCCACCCCCACGTGCGGTCCCTGCCTCGGCGGACACATGGGAATTCTCGCCCGGGGCGAGCGGGCCGTCACCACGACCAACCGCAATTTCGTCGGGCGAATGGGCCATGTGGAGAGCGAAATATATCTCGCCTCGCCCGCGGTCGCCGCGGCAAGCGCTGTCTTGGGCAAGATCGCCTCGCCGGACGCGCTAACCCGATAAAAGGCATTTTCAGGAAAGGATTTCAAAAAATGAAAATCAGAGGTTCAGTCCACAGGTTCGCGGACAATGTCGACACCGACGTCATCATTCCCGCCCGCCATCTCAACACGTCCGACCCGAAGGAACTCGCCGCGCACTGCATGGAGGATATCGACGCGGAATTTTCCGCAAAGGTCCGCTCCGGCGACATCATCGTCGCCGGGAAAAACTTCGGATGCGGCAGTTCACGCGAGCACGCGCCCATCGCCATAAAGGGAAGCGGCGTCTCCTGCGTCATCGCGACGACTTTCGCGAGAATCTTCTACCGCAACGCGCTCAATATCGGCCTTCCGATTCTCGAATGCGCGGAGGCGGCGGAGAAAATCGCTTCCGGCGATACGGTTTCGGTAGATCTTGCCGCCGGCACGATCCGAAACGAGACGACCGGCGACGTCTTTCAGGCCGAAGCATTTCCGCCGTTCATGCGGGAGCTGATCGAGGCGGGCGGGCTCGCCGCCTACATGACACGTCATCAGCCGTCGAAATGAAAGGAGATTTGAGGAAATGAACGAAAATGGGATTACTGTGCGGAACAAAAAAATCGCGGTTCTTCCCGGCGACGGGATCGGGCCTGAAATCGTGCGCGAGGCGCTCAAAGTCCTGAAAGCCGTAGAGCAAGTCTTCGGGCACAGATTCGACACCGGAACCTATCCTGTCGGCGGATGCGCGCATGATCTGTGCGGCAGCTGTCTTCCCGAAGAAACGCTCGAAGCGTGCAAGTGCGCGGACGCGGTGCTGCTCGGCGCGGTCGGTGGCCCCAAATGGGACGCGCTGCCGGGCGAAGAGCGCCCCGAACGCGCGCTTTTGGGGCTGCGCGGCGGCTTGGGGCTTTTCGCGAATTTGAGACCGGCGAAAATATGGCCGTCGCTCAAAGGCGCAAGTCCTCTCAAACCGGAAATCGTTTCCGGCGGAATCGACATTCTGGTCGTGAGGGAACTTACCGGAGGAATCTATTTCGGGGCGCACCGGCGCTCCGCGGACGGGAAATCGGCGTGCGACGAGATGGTCTATTCGGACAGCGAAGTCGAGCGCATAGCCAAAGTCGCGTTCGAATGCGCAAAATCGCGCGGCAAAAAAGTGACAAGCGTCGACAAGGCGAACGTGTTGGAGTCGTCACGGCTCTGGCGAGCGATCGTCGGGCGCGTTTCAAAGGAATATCCGGATGTCGTCCTCGATCACATGTATGTGGACAACGCCGCCATGCAGCTTGTGCGCGACCCGGCGCGCTTCGACGTGCTACTGACCGAAAACATGTTCGGCGACATTCTCTCCGACGAGGCTTCCCAGATAACCGGCTCCATCGGGATGCTGCCTTCGGCATCCCTTCGTCTCGACGGATTCGGCATGTACGAACCCATTCACGGCAGCGCGCCGGATATCGCCGGAAAAAACATCGCCAACCCCCTGGCGACGATTCTTTCGGTCGCGATGATGCTCCGAAGCACGTTTTCGCTCCATCGCGAAGCGGATGCCGTCGAAGAGGCCGTATCAAAGGTTCTCGATTCCGGCCTGCGCACGTCCGATCTTGCAGCTCCCGGCGCTTCGATTGTCGGGACGGCGCAGATGGGCGACGCAGTAACCGAGGCGGTTTTGAAAATGGTAAAATAAACGCCGCAGACGCACAGGAAGAATTTATGAAAAAAGACGCTCCACATCCCGACTTCCCGGTGATAGACGCGCATGTGCACCTTTATCCGGACGCGCTCGCGCCGAAGGTCACAAGCGCACTTTCGGCGCGTTTCGGCAATGCGCCCGCATTCGACGGGACGGTTGACGCGTGCGCCGCGCATGCCGGAGAGTGCGGCATCTCGCTTTCGATCAATCTGCCGGTCGCGACCACGCCCGATCATGTCGGACACACCAACGCGTTCTGGTCCGAGTACGCATCGAAAAAACCCGTCGCCAGCAGCGCGGTGATGTCTCTTGCCGCGCTTCACCCCCAAACGCCGGACGCCGCCGGCATGGTCGGCGAGATCGCCCGCGCCGGATTTTGCGGAATAAAATTCCATCCCGAATATCAGCGCTTCAGGTTCAACGATTCCTGCATGGACGACGTCTGGGCGGCGATGGCGGAAACGGGTCTCGTCGCCTACCTCCATGCGGGCGGAGAACGCGTCTTCTCCGCGCCGTTTCATTCGTCGCCTTCCGAAATCCTCGATCTGCACCGGCGCTTTCCGAAACTCAAGATCGCGGCGGCGCATCTCGGCGGATTCGGAATGTGGGATGAGGTCGAAGAAACGCTCGTCAGCGAAGATGTGTTTCTCGATCTTTCGCACACCTTCTTCTGGATGCCGCACGAACAGATTTTCCGGATGATCAGAATGCACGGACCCGAGCGCATCCTCTTCGGCTCCGACGCGCCCTGGCAGGATCCGGCGGACGTTCTCTCGGCGTTTCTCGGTCTTCCGCTGACGGAAAAGGAACGCCGTACCGTCTGCTGCGAAACGGCGAACGAATTATTCGGCTGAATCGGCGGGCACGGGGACCGCCCGGGTCGCGTTCGCGATGGAGACGAAGACCTTCAGAGCCTGCACCGTTTCCCCGACATCGTGCACGCGCAGAGCCGCCGCGCCGTTGGCAGCGCACCAGAGCGCGATACCGAGGTTGCCGCCGAGATTTTTCCCGGTCACCTTTTCGCCGGTCAGCTTCCTGACGATCCGCTTGCGGCTCGCTCCCACCAGAACTCGCGACGATGACGAAAGTTCAGACACCGACGCCAAAAGCGCAAGATCCTCCTCGCGGGTGGTGCCGAAACCTATCATCGGATCGAGGTAGACGCGCGGCAGGAGTTCTTCGGGAATTACGCCGCGGCATCCGGCGGGCGCCACCAGTTCCAAGTCCGGAGCGGACGCGACGATCTCCATCATGGCCGGCGCCGTTTCGGAACTTACGCAGTTGATCATGCGCACTCCCGCCGCGACCGACCGTTCCGCCGTCTCTGGATGGTAGGTGTCGATACTGACAATCGCCCTGCCGTTCAACGCCGGAACAAGCTCACGCACGACCGGCTCCACCCGCTCCCACTCCTCCTCCCATGTCAGCGGTTCCGCGCCCGGTCTGGTGGACTCG
Organism: Kiritimatiellia bacterium; assembly: GCA_017508315.1. GTDB lineage: Bacteria > Verrucomicrobiota > Kiritimatiellia > RFP12 > UBA1067 > UBA1067. The sequence continues at coordinate 4,683 of JAFVZE010000151.1, forward strand.
CCTCCGATGTCGACGATGCCGGCGCCCTCCCTGACCATGTTTTTCGCCCGGCGCACCGCTTCAGCGGAGAGAAAGTATTTTCCGCCGTCGGAAAACGAATCCGGCGTCACATTGACGATCCCCATCACCACCGGCATCTTCACAGCGCCAGCTCCATCTGCGAAACCGGGCCGAAACTCCGGCGGTGTTCGGGGCAGGGACCGTACTTCGCGAGCGCGGCGAAATGTTCTTTGGTGGGATAGCCTTTGTGTTTCGCGAATCCGTACCGCGGATAGAGCCGGTCGAGCCGGAGACAGTCTTCGTCCCGCGCGGTTTTCGCAAGGATCGACGCCGCGGCGATGAAAAGCGATTTGGCATCTCCCTTGACGATATTCTCCGAAGGGAACGGCAAGGTCGGGACCGCCAGTCCGTCGACGAGAATGGAGAAGTCTTCGCCGCGCGCCTTCTCCGCAACCGCGAGCGCGGCGCGGCGCATGGCCATATGGGTAGCCCTGAGAATGTTGAGCGAATCGATCTCCTCCGGCGTCGCCAGAGCAACCGCCCAGACGCATGACCCGGTGCCCTTTATCACCTCGGCGAGCGCTTCGCGTTTCTTTCCGGAAAGCTTCTTCGAATCGTTTATCTCCGCCCAGCCGCCGGCAAGCAGTTCCTCCGCCTGCTCGAGCGGCACCGAAACCGCCGCGGCGTAGACCGCGCCGGCGAGCGGACCGCGCCCGGCCTCGTCTATCCCCATCACGCGCCCGCCAAGGCGTTTTTCGTTATCGAGCGAAAGCGCCATCGTGCATCAGGAAGCGGACTTCCCTTTCTGACCGGGTCTGAAAAACGCCGCCATGGCGAACGCGAGCGCGAGCGACATGGCAAGCGCGATCGCGTACGGCTTCGACCAGTCATGGCGGAGCGGAGCGGACGAAACGACCGAGCGTTCGAGAATGCGGTGGAAGATGAAGTTGGAAAGGAAGACTCCGATGCCGGTCGTGAGAAGCATTATCAGCCCCTGCGCCTGATTCTTGAGTTCGCCCGGCGCGCATTCGGCGACATACATCTGCGAACCGATGCACAGTATCCCGAACGCCAGACCGTGAATGAGGATGCCGCCGAAATCGCCCGGCGCGAAGCCCAGTTCGACCGCCCCGAGAAAACAGACGTAACGCAGTGAAATCGCCAGAATGCCGGTCACCATGGCCCAGCGGTAGCCGAAGCGGCCGATGACGGAAGGAACCAGCAGCATGAAACCGATCTCCGCGGCCTGCCCGAGATTCTGCGTGAACGTGAGATGCCTGAAACCGCTTTCCGCCAGATACACGGCATTGTAGGCGACGTACCACGAAAAAGGAATCATCGAGAGCGTTATCAGCACGCCGAACACCGCGAAGACCGGATCCCTGAAAAGCGCGAACGCTTTCAGTCCGAGAGCATCGACGACGCTCATCCGGCTTCCCTTCGCGCGCGGGGCGGTCGCCGGCAGAGCGAAGGCGAGAAGCGCGGCCATGAGAGCGGACAGCGAGCCGGAGGCGAAAATCCAGCGGCTCGAATCAAATGCGCCGATTCCGAAAAGCGAGGTCCCGATCAGCGAGAAAAATCCGCTCGCCACCCAGCCCACCGATCCGAACGCCCGCAGCCGCGGGAAGGACGCTTCGGAGGAATGCGCCATCGCGATCGCGGACGATATCGACCATGTCGGCATGTAGACGAGCATCGACAGCAGCAGCACCCAGAAAAGCGTCGCGGGGGATGTGATGAAGAAAGCGGAGGCGAGAAGCGCCGCGACGGCGATGTTGCAGACGGCGAGAACCTTTTCGGCGTTGAGGAAACGGTCGGCGAACATCCCCACGAAAGGAGAGGCGAGAGTGCCGATACCCATCAGAAGCCCGCAGGCGAAAACCCACTCGCTTCCGCCGTCCAAAGACTGCACGTACGGCAGAAGCGGCACCAGCCAGACCGGCAGCATCAGATACTGCAGGAACATCATCGACGCGAGTTTCACCTTAGTCTTCACAGTCGTATTCCGAGCAGACGGCAGGCGTTTCCGCCGAGCAGATCCGGCAGATCTTCGCCGACGCGGACAGAGCGGACCCACCGGAGAGTCTCGGGATAATGCGCCCACGGGAAATCGGTGCCGAAGAGAATCCGCTCACGCGGCCACGAACGCAGCAGACGCATCTCCTCGTCCTTGTGCTGGTTGATATGCAGCGCCGAAGTGTCGATGTAAGCGCCGCATTCGGCGAGTTCATCCGTGGCGCGGGGCGGATGGCCGCTGCATCCCCCGAGGTGAGCGGCGACAAACTTAAGTCCGCGCACGTTCTTCATCAGTTTCACGATGTCGGACGGAGCGCAGGCGTCGAACCGCCCGGGATAGCCGATGTCGTATCCGCAGTGGCACTGCACGATCAATCCCAATTCGGCGATCTTGGCGAAAAAAGGCCATACCGCGGGATCGGACAGCGAAAAATTCTGGTAATACGGATGAACCTTCAGCCCCCTGATGCCGGCGCGGACCGTTTCCGTCAGATGCCGCGACCAGTCTGGATCCGCGGGATGGACGGAGACGAACGGCTCGATCTTCCGCGCAGCCCGCTCGCCCATGCGTCCGTCGCGGATCGCGACGGCGGTGTCGAGAATCACGCCGAACTGAGACGGCTTTGTCGCCACCGGCATCATCACCGCCTTGTCCACCCCGTGAAGATCGAGGTGGTCAAGGTGGTTTTCAAGCGTTCCGTCGCCGGCGGGATTGAGCCTCCAGCCGGTGTTGGCGCTCAACGCGGCGAGCGCGCGCGGCGCGATGGCGCGCGGAAAATTGTGGCAGTGGAAGTCGACGGTCACGGAATCAGAATCCGAGTTTCATCTGCACTCCGCCCCAGACGAGATCGTCCTTGTAGTTTCCGTACCAGCCGCTGTCGCGGTAGCCGTCGCGGATCGATTCGTTCAAGAGCGAGGTGTAGGCGAGAACTCCGCCCACGGAAAAGCATTCGCAGAGCTGCCAGGTGAGTGCAAGCTTCACGGTCGTGCCGCCGATGCCGTCCTTGTTGCCGCGGAGGAAATCATCCTCTTCGGCATCGTAGCCGCGCTCGACGCCGTAGAGGTAGTCGAGATATCTGCCGCTGCCGAAATTGACGTTCCAGTCGGCGCCGAGCGTCAGCGATTCCCCGAGCGGCATCTCCTCCATGAGAACGAAATCGCGCTTGAGACCGAGCTCGTAGTGGGTGCCGTCGTCATGGCGGTACATCCGGCTGATCAAACCGTAGGGAGTGACCAGCGGAGTTTCGAATTCGGCCTTCACGTAGATTTCGCACGTGGAGGCGTAATCCTTGTCATAGTCGTCCTTCACCCGGCTGACGAACCATTCGTGACCGGCTTCAAGCGTCAACGACATCGTTTCGTCGTCATTCGACCAGGCCGTCCAGCCGAGATGGACATTGTAGTCGGTTTCGTTCCACTCTCCGCGCATCTCCTCGCGGCGACGGTTGGTGAGATCGTAGTTCTGCCAGATGTAGAATCCAACGTAGAACGGATCAAGGGCGACGAAGTCCGCCCACACGCAAGGCTGGGCGACCGGCCGGTCGTTGTAGACCTGGTTGCGGTACACATAGGCGGTATACAGATCGACATCCACTCCGAATTCGAAAAGCGCGTCATCGGTTTCTTCGGTTTCCGTCTCGGCCGGTTTTTCCGCAGCGGCGGAAGACTCTGATGCGGAATCCGCAAACGCGAACCCGACAAACGAAGCGGCAACGAATGCCACCATCAACTTTTTCATTTTCGCATTTCCTTTCTTGCGTGAATTGGAGTGCGAATTATACCACCGCGGAACGGTCCGTGTCTACGGTATTCTTGCACGCTCGGCTTCCGCGCGATTCTTTCCGGAATCCGGGATTTCCCGTCAAGCGTCATGCGCCGCCTTCATTTTCCGCGGCCAGCGCCGCAGAAACGGAGAAGCGCCTCCAGAACGGTCGCCGGATGCGGCGGACAGCCGGGAATGTACAGCGAAGGCGTCCGCGGCAGATTCCCGTGCTTGTACAGCCCGCCTGAAACGGCGCAGGCGCCCGCGGCGATCAGAAACTTCGGCTCCGGCATCGCCGCGTACGTCTTCTCCAGCGCAAGCTGCATATTCGCCGAAACCGGTCCCGTCAGATACACGGCGTCGGCATGCCGCGGCGAGGCGGTGAACCTTATTCCGAAACGCGCCATGTCCCACGCGGGCGTGCCGAGCACGTTCGCGTCAAGCTCGCACGCGGCGCAGCCTCCGGCGGAGACTTCGCGCAGATGCAGCGAACCTTCGAGCGCCAACGCCTCGCCGTCCGTCTGGACCGGCGGCGCATATTCCTTTTCGCCCGCCTTCACGATCAGATCCTCGCGCCTGAACACGCCGAGGCGGTACTCCCCGGTGAAACGCACCTTCCCGCATACCTCCGCGCAGCGTCCGCAGAAAATGCAGCGCCCCATGTCGAGAGACGCCTTTCCGTCGCGGAAGAAGAGCGCGTCCGCGACCGGACAGACCGCCCGCATCGCTTTGACGTCTTCCTCCGTCGTGTCGGCGGCGATCTCCGGCCGGCCTTTGAAATCCGGAGGCAGTTTGGGAGCGGCCGGCGGAAACGCCCCCGTCCCGCAACCTTCCTTGAATCTCGCGACAAGCGCCTTCAGCATCTTCCAGCCTCCTTATCTGTCCGTTCCGCAATACGAGAGATTGAACGATTTGTTGCAGATCGGAAAATTCGATATCTGCTCTCCGCGAAGCGCCCACGCGAGCCCCGGCCAATTGCGCGCCGACGGATCGACGATCCTGTAGCGGAGCATTTTCCCCTCCGGCGAAAACGCCGCGGCATGCACAAGCTTTCCGCGCCACGCGGGAACGGCGGCGACGACCGTGCGGAAACCGCCCTTCCCGTCCGTGATTTCCGGGCTTTCGTTCCCTTCCGGCGCCTCGCCGTCGAGAATCCGCGCCATCTTCCCGTGCGCCTCGTTGATCTCAACGCGCCGGACGAGAGCGCGCGCCATCACGTCGCCGTTGAATTCCTCCGATGCCCGTCTCGCGACGCCGACCAGACCGATTTCGCGCGCGACCTCTTTCGGCACCTTCCCCGTGCCGTCGAAGCGCTCGCAGACCGAATGGTCGTGGAACATGAGCTTCAGCGCCCGGTCGAGTTCCGGTTTGACGCGGGCGAGGCGCGCCTTCAGTTCCCGACATATCCCGTCGGGCAGTCCGACGCGCGCTCCGCCGGGAACGATCGCGCCCCGCCCGAAGCGGTTGCCGCAGACAAGCGCCGTCATGTTGAGATATTCGCCGCGGATGCGGCCGCAGAAAGCCGCGCTCTGGAGAAATGCGACATCGCCCGCAAGCGCGCCCAGATCGCCGACGTGATTGGCGACGCGCTCCAGCTCCAGCATGAGGGCGCGGACGCGCCGCGCTTCATCGCCGGGAGCCGGGAAACGCTCCGGAAAAGCGCCTTCCATCAATGCGGCGAATGCGATCGCCGCCGCCGCGGACGTGTCGCCGGCGCACGTTTCGGCAAGCGCGATCTGCCGCGGCAGATGTCCGTCCGCCGCGACGATCGCCTCCTCAACGCCGCGATGCTGATAACCGAGAAAAATCTGGAGATTGTAGACGTCCTCGCCCATGCACTGAAAGCGGAAATGCCCGGGCTCGATGACGCCTGCGTGAACCGGGCCTACCGCCACTTCATGCGCGGCGGAGCCTTTGAGCGGCGCGACCTTCGCGGGATTCACATAACCGCCGAGCGAATCGAGTCTGGCGCAGACTTCATCTGCGGCGCTACAGAAATCTATTTTGCTTCTATTCATACGAACCGGGAATCTTATTCGCGTCAGACGCCTCCGCCGGGCAACACAAACGCGCAGCCGGCGATGCCTGCGGCGACCAGCAGCGCCAAAAGCGCGGCGGGGACGATCGCCAGACGTTTCGGCAGCGGCTCGGGGCTGGCGATCGGACGGCCCATCGTCATCGAAAGGCCGACTTTCATCATCGCCGCGAAGACGATGAAGAGCAGAGCAAGAACGATTGCCGACACCCACACCGGCGCGGACGCGACAAGGCCGAGTTCGGAGAGAAAAAGCGCCGACGGAGGCATGGCGCAGATGAGAACTATCCCCGACAGCCAAAGTACAGCCTGTCCTTTCATCGAAACTCCAAGCCCCTGCACCACCGAAACGGCACGCGTTCCGAACGCCAGCAGAAGATTGCCCGCCGTCTGGAAAAGAAGCGTCTTCGTGAGCGAATGCGCGGCAATGTGCAGAAGAAGCGCCGCGGCGACAATCCTGTCATCGTCCAAAGTGCCGCAAAGCGAATAGAGTACCGCGATGATCCCCATGTGCTCAACCGACGAATATGCCAAAAGGCGCTTGAAGTCGGTCTGACGGACCATGAAGACGGCTCCGACCGCGACCGAAAGGATCCCGAGAGAGAGCATCGCGTTGTCGCAGAACGGCGCGGCCGCCTCCGGCATCATTTCGCGGAAGCGGACGATGGCGAAAAACGAGCAGTTCAACAGCGCGCCGGACAGAAGCGCCGAGACCGGCGCGGGCGCTTCGGAGTGCGCGTCCGGAAGCCACGTGTGGAACGGCGCGAGACCCATCTTCGTGCCGTAGCCGGCAAGAACGAACGCGAAACCAGCCATATACCATCTCGCGCTGCCGGTCGATTGCGCATGGAGAACAAGCATCGTTCCGAAAAGCGCGAAGGCGATTCCGATCGAGCAGATGAGAAGATATTTCCACATCGCCTCAAGGCTCCCCCTGTCGCGGCGGCAGGCGATGAGCGGCGCCGAGACGAGCGTCGTGAGTTCCACCGCCACCCACATGAGCGGCAGCGACGGCGCGAGGATCGCGAACATCATCGCGCCGAAGAAGAGCGTTATAAGCGCGTAATAAAGCGGATGCGGCATATGCCCGCCTCCTTCGCGCCGCGCCGCTTCGGGAAGGTAGAAAAAACTCTGCGCCAGATTCGCCGCGAAAAGCGCCGGCGTGAGAATGACGAGAAGCTGTTTAAGCGCCGTTTCCATATCAGTCGTGAACGTGATCGTGTTTATGGTGAGGGTGCATCAGATGCGTGTCGCCCAGACGATTGAGCCGGTCGGTATCGGTCGAGGCGAACGTCCGGTTGATCTGGAAAATGGCGATGCCGAGAATGAAGACGAGCGCGAACACGTCCAGGAGGATGCCGAGCTCCACGACGAGCCCGTACTCGAGAAGGATTCCCGCACCGAAAAGCGAGATGCCGTTCTCCAGAACAAGAAAGCCGAGCACCTGCGTGATCGCCTTCTTTCTGGCGCAGATGAGAAGACACCCCGTGCCCATCGTGGTGAAGGCGACTGGAACGGCCAGTTCCGAAGCGGTCGTTTCATGGATGTGCAGGAGCCTTCCGACGGCGAAACCGCCAACCGCCATCAGAAAGACGACGATTCTGGAGATCTGAAACGAGACTATCGGCTCGAGCTCGCGCCGGGTGCGGGCTTTGCGCACGGCGTAGTTGAGAAGCATCGGCAGCGCCGCGCCCTTCACGAGAGAATTGACAAGCGCGATAATCCAGATCCTCGCGCCCGGACAGCCGCCCGACTGCCAGTCCCACAGGAAAACGGGAAGCGTCCCCACTATCCATCCCTGCACGGCGACGAGACTTATCGCGTACTTGAGGCGGCTCGCTCCCGCAAGCGCCAGATCGGCGATCAGGAAAAGAGCCATGGCTATTTCAGAAATCGTCAGCATGATCTGCCAGTATCCTTAAAAGCATACATGGATAAGAACGGCGAGCGCGGCGACGAGCGCGGCGCCCATCAGCGTATGCGGAGTTTTCAGGAACCGGAAGCGCGCCATCACCGATTCGACGACCCCCGTCACCGCGGAAAGAAGCGCGATCGCGATGAACATGACCGCCGCATGCTTCCAGCCCTGCCCGAAACACGGCATGAACATCATGACGAGAAACGCCGCCAGAAGTTCGAACTTGAGCGCCGCGCCGTAGAGCGCGAACGCGAGATCGGGGCCGCCGACGTCGAGCAGCATCGCTTCGTGGATCATCGTGAGCTCCAGATGCGTTTCCGGATCGTCGAACGGCACCCGGCAGTTCTCCAGGAGGAACACGGCGAGAAAGGCGATGAAAGCGAGAACGAGCGCTATCACATTCGCTTTCCATGATTCCGGCGCGATGCCCGAGAGCGCGCCGGAAAGCGAAATGTCCCCGGTGAGCAGAACGAGAAAGCCGAGAACCGTGAATATTATCGGCTCGACGAGCGCGGAGAACTGAACTTCACGCGAGGCTCCCATCCCTTCAAACGCACTGCCGGCATCAAGCGCTCCGATCACCGTGAAAAAGCGTCCGGCGGCGAGAAGATAAAAGAAAACCGCAGCCGGGATGAATGACGATAGACCGCCGCCGCCCGTCCACGGGAACACGGCCGTCGCGGCGATGACGGCGGCGAGAGATGCGCTTTGCGCGATATCGAAAAGCCACGTCGAATGCCGAGGCCGCGGACACGATTTGCGCAGCAGTTTGCAGATATCGACATAAAGCCTGAACATGCCGGGCCCGCGGCGGCCGGCGAAAAACGCTTTCGTCTGATTGACGATGCCGATGAAGAGCGGAGCCATCACGGCGGCGAGTATTATGCACAGGATATTCATGACACAAGCGCAAAGACGAGCAGTGCAAGCACCGCGATCAAAATGATGAGGATATAAAGATGCAGCGAACCGTTCTGCAGCAGGTGAGCCTGCTGGAAAACGCGGGCGATCTTATGGAAGAAAGGCCGCCAGAGCCCGCCGATGGCGACATCGTCGGTCTCTGTCACGATCGCCGCATCCGACGGAGATGCGGGATCGCCCTTGAACGTGAGCACATGACGGCGGGTGCGGAGCAGCGGGCGGAAGAGATCCGCGAGCGGCTGGGTGAAAGCGGTTGCGGTATATGCCATGCGCGGAGTGGGCGAGTCGTATCCGCAATCCCACACGGGAAGGCGCGGCTTCTCGGCGCCGCGCGGACAGGCGAAGCGGCGCAGCAAAAGCAGCGCCGCCGCAAGCGTCGCGAAAGCGCACCCGAGCGCGGCGGCGACGGTAAGGATGTCCGTTGCGAACCCTCCCGTCATGCGGTTGATGAAAAGAACCGTTCCCGGAATCATGGCGATGGAAAGGCAAGTGAGCACAAGCTGGGCGACCCACATCCTGCGCGGAGTTTCAACAGCCTGCGCGGCGGCTTGAGAGCGCGGCTCGCCCAAGAAAGTTCCGCCGATCGCCTTGGCGTATGCGGCGAGCGCGAAGCCGCCTGTAAGCGAAAGCGAGAGCGCGGCGAGAAACCCCGCGCCCACCAGCATCGGCTCGCCGGTCCTGATTGCGCAGAAAGCCCCGATATAGATCGCAAGCTCGCCGATAAATCCGTTGAGCGGCGGCAGCCCCGCAAGGCCGAAGGCGTTGACCGTAAAGAGCGTTCCGGTAAAAGGCATCCGGCGCATAAGCCCGCCGAGGCGGTCCTGATCGAGCGTGCCCGTCTGGCGCAAAACGGAGCCTGCGGCAAGAAACAGCGAGCCTTTGAGGAAGGCATGGTTGAGGATGTGGGCAAGTGCTCCACCCCAACAAAGTTTAGCGATCGGCTCGGCCGTTTTCTGCCAGGCAAAGAGAAATGCGAGCCCGAGCCCCATCGCGATGACGCCCATGTTCTCTACCGACGAAAACGCCAATAGCCGTTTCAAGTTCGCCTGCGGCAGCGCAAAGAGAATTCCGCCCACGCTGCCGATCGCTCCGAGCACGAGAAACGTCCAGCCGCAAATCATCGCCGCATTGGCCGGCTCTATCCCCGACCAAAGGTGGAAAAACCTGATAAAACCACAGAACCCGAGCGGGATCATCGCGCCCGACATCATGGCGGATGCGGGGGCGGGCGCGGCGGGATGCGCTTCGGGAAGCCAGGAATGAAACGGCGGAAAACCGATCTTAAGCCCGAAGCCGATTGTGGCACAGGCGAATGCGGCGATGGCGGTCTCCGGGCGATCCATCAGCACGCCTGCAAGCATCAGCGCGCAGGCCCCGGCATGGCAGGCGAGAAGATAAATCCACGTCGCTTTGCGGACGCTCTTTTCCTTCGACTCGAAAGCGACAAGCCCGGCGGACGCAAGTCCCATCGCCTCCCATGCCAGCAGGAACGGCAATTTCCCGTCGGCGAAAACAACGGCGACCATCGCGGCGACGGTCGAGACGAAAAAGAACCAGAAGCGCGGCAGATGACGCCGCGCCTCGCCATGAATATACGCCGTCGCGTGCACTGCGGCGGCCAGTCCTACTGCAATAACCGGTGTGCAGAATATCGTCTCGGTTGACAACATGACAATTGTCTCGTGCTTTGGGAGCGGGTATTATATCAAAAACGGCCGTGGTGGTCAGATTACACTTTGGGACGCCGTCTCGAGCACTTTCACCGCCCTCCGGCCGCCCCAGACCCAGAACCGCCAGGGCCTGATGCCGCGAATCTCCTTCACAACGCGGTCATGACGGTCGAGAAATACCGCATCTATGGGATACGACATGAAAAACGTATGAATCGCGTTGCACCGCAGGATAAGCAGACCTTCCCCCGGCGGCGGCTTTTCCGCGCCGATAAGGCCGCGGGTGCGTTCGGCGAAGGTACGCGCCACCTTCGCTTTCACGCCGAGTATTTCAACACTCTCCACGGAATCTCCCTGCGTTCGTATCGGTAAGCGCTTCAAGTTCTTCGAAAGTCATGCCGCGCAACTCGGCAAGTTTGCGCGCGACATCCTCGATCGCCGGACATTGCGCCTCGTTTTCCTCCGTACGGTCGGTTTCGACAAGCAACCGCCCGGCCGGTATTTTGACGACCAGTTTCCGGTAATTGACGGCATGATCGTTGAGAACTGCCGGGCCTACGGAAACAAACCCGTTCAAATTCTCGATATCAGGCAAAAGCCCGTCGGAGCGGGAAAAACCGTGAAACAGAAAAGCGGGAATGCGCCCGGCGAAACGTTTGCACTGCGCCGTCACCTGCCCCCAACACTTCGCTCCATGCAATACGACCGGTCGGCGGAATCGCGCGGCAAGTTCAAGCTGAGCAAGAAACGTCTCGCGCATAACCGATGAAATATCGCGGTTTTTCAGCCGATCCAACCCGATTTCTCCGACGCCGAGTTTCTTGTCCGCGGAAAGAAGCCCGGCCATCTTCAACAATTCATCATTGGGGACAGACCCCGTTTTATCGGGGACAGACCCCGTTCTTAATGTTTCCCAGGGATGGATGCCGATGAAATCTTCACCGATAACGAACTGCCGCGCCTTTCCCGGCCGTGGAACATGGCAATGCACATCCGTCATCCCACACTCCCGTGATCGGCGCTCATATTCTCCCCTAAAAGCGGCGAGTCCGGATCGGCGGCGGCGAAGCCCTGAACCCAGCCGTTTTCAAAACCGAGCCGTTCGGCCTCATCCGTGACCGTCAGGTACTCATCTTCGCCGACGGCGCGATCGAGCGGCGGCATCGAAAGCGCCTTGTATGCCGGCGTGTACTGGCTCATCAGGGAAAGTTCGACTCCGTTTGATACCTCGCCCGCGAGCCATCGGAGATTTGCCACCGCCTCCTCCGCGTGACCGGGCAGCACGAGAATGCGAACGATGAGCCGCTGCGCGTTTTCCGCCGCCCACTTTACCGCCGCGCGCGCCGCCTCGACATAGCCCGGCGCGGCGCTCAGTTCAATCGCGGTCGAATTTTCCGAATACCGCAGATCGAAAAGCGCGATGTCGCAAAGATCGCGGTATTCATCAAGCGTTTCGACAAGTTCGTACCCGGAAGAATTCCACACGAACGGCAGGCGCACCCCTTCGTCCAAAAGCGGCTTCACCGCTTCGCGGATCGCCCCGAGATACGGAGTCGGCGAGACGAGATTCCAGTTTTCGCAGCGGTCGACCAGCGCCAGACTGCGAAATATCTCCGTCAAGTCCCCGACAGTCTTGTCCTCTCCGCCGCCCTTCCAGCTCCACGGCGAATTCTGGCAGTAGGCGCACTTCATCGTGCAGCGCGAAAAAAACACGCACCCCGACCCTCGCTCGCCGACAAGCGGCGGCTCTTCGCCGAAATGCGCCCCCCAGCGGAAAACCCGCGGCGATTCGCCGGCTCCGCAGAACCCCGGCCGCGATGCACAACGGCGCGGACAGAGATTGCACCTGCCGCTCATTCGAAAAGAGGCGTCGAGAAATAACGCTCGGCGGTATCGGGAAGAACCGTCACCACCGTTTTCCCGGGCCCGAGTTTCTCCGCGAGGCGAAGCGCCGCGGCAACGTTCGTGCCCGAGGAAATTCCGGCCAGAAGCCCTTCCCTGCGCGCAAGATCCCTGGCCGTCCGAAGCGCGACTTCGTCGGAGACGATTTCAATCCGCGAATAAATCTTCCGGTTCAGATTGTCCGGAATAAGCCCGTCGCCGATGCCCATCTGCAGATGGGTGCCGACCGTTCCGCCGGCGAGAATCGCCGCGTTCTCCGGTTCGACCGCCCAGATCTCGATGTCGGGATTCTGCGCCTTCAGCGTTTCGCCGATGCCGGAAAGCGTACCGCCGGTGCCGATGCCGGAACAGAAACCATGGATCGGCTTGGCCGCCGCCTGCATTATCTCGATCGCCGTGCGGTGGCGGTGGACATCGGGATTGGCGGGATTGGAAAACTGCTGCGGAACATAGACCTTCGGATCCTTGCGCTTCATCTCCTCGGCGATGCGCACGCATTCGGCGATGGCCTCGCCGATGTTGCCGTCGTCATGGACGAGAATCACCTCCGCGCCGTAGTGCCGCACGAGTTTGCGCCGCTCTTCGCTCACGGAATCCGGCATGATGATGACGACCTTGTAGCCGCGCACCGCCCCCACGAGCGCAAGCCCGATCCCCTGGTTGCCGCTCGTGGGCTCGACTATCACCGTGCCTTCGCCGATAAGCCCGGCGGCCTCGGCGTCGAGAATCATGTTGTAGGCCGTCCGCGTCTTTATCGACCCGCCGACGTTCAGACCCTCGAATTTGACGAGCACCTCGGCCATCGAAGGCGTCGCCATACGCCGCAGTCTCACGAGCGGCGTAGAGCCCATCGCATCAAGTACCGTATCGCAGATCATATCGGAAAATCACCTCCAGGCGTACTTGACCGAAAGCGCTTCCAGTTCGGCAAGCAGTTCGAACTTGCGGTCGATCACCCTGTTGCGCTCGAGAATTCTGAGCGTATTGCGGACCTTGACGATTTCGCCGGCTATGGATTTGACCGCATCGCCCTTCGCCTTGACGGCCTCAAGATATCCGGCGGACGTCTTCTTCCACATTTCCGCCGCTTCGCCCTCCATCGCATATGCGACCACCTCGGCCAAGGCCATGACGTTTTCCGCCGTAGGCGCGGCCGGATCGGTTATTTTCGCGAACAGCGACCCTGCCGTCCTGCGCCGCAAAGCCATCACTTCGTTTTCGTCGGCGGTGAGCGAAGAATGGGTTTTGTTCGCCCAGCGGCTCGGAAGCGGGCGCAGCCAGACGTTGCGGAAATACACCGCGCATCCGTGGTCCTGAAGCATGATCGGAAGCGCCGTTTTGTGCGGAGCGAGCGGCCGGCGCACGCAGTGGGTGGTAAGCCCTTCCAGTTCCCAGTGGTCCTGCACCAGAACGCCGTTGAAAACCACGCTCACTGAACCCGGGTGGACGAGCTTCAAGCCGTCCCAGACCGGCTGATGGAAAACGATGTCGTAAGTCTGCCACTCGCCGGGCTTTCGCGCGGGATTGACCATCGGCGGATTTTCGGCGTAGACCGCCGCCGCCTGACCGTCGGCGTAGTTGGGAACGCGCATATCGGCGGGATCGGTGCCGTACGATTCGAGAATCTGGATTTCGTAGTTCGACATCAGAAAGAGGCCGGAGTTGCCGCGCATCTGGGCTCCGACCGGGTGATCCTTGATGTCGGCATCGTGCCTGAACTCTATGTGCAGCTGGCAGTCGCCGAATTCGCCGCGCGTGCGGATCGCCCCGCCGTTGACGTATCCGGGCTTGCAGTGAAACTCGCCTTTTCCGTCGCACGCCCATTTGGACGGATTGCCCTTCGTATCGCACCAGTTCTTCTCGAACGATTCGCGGCTGCCGTCGAAGAGCACGACCGCATCGCTCGGCGGCTTCCCCGGTTCCGCCGCGATCTTAACCGGATTCGGACGGTTTCTGTCGTGCACCGCCCAGGCGTGTTTCGCGTCCGGCGTATCGCCGTAGAGCGCGGCGAATGACGCGGCAGGTGCAGCCAGAGCGGCGAGAACAAGTATGTATCTGTTCATTTTTTCAATCCTTTTTTTTCGTTTAAATCAAGTGTTCCGTCGAATGCGGCAAGCACTGCCGGAGTTACGTCGACAAGCGACTCGACCCTGTTGCGGATGGCCGCGGCCTGCGGACCGAAAGAGACAAACGGCACCGGGTTGCGGGTGTGGCCGCGTTCGTTCATAGCCTCGATATTGCCGTGATCGGCGGTAAGAACCACAGTTATTCCGGCCGCTTCCGTAAAACGGATCAGCGCGGCAAGAAACCTGTCATATGTGCGCAGTACCGCACAGGCCCGGTTGTAATCCATCGAATGTCCGGCGACATCGCTCTGGAAAAACTCGAAAAGCGTAAAATCGTTCTCCCTCGCAATGCGGAACAGATGCTCAGCCGCATGTTGAGGAGGAATGACCGGAATATCAGGATAGCGATCTTGAATGGTTTCACGGGTCAGATCCTGCATGAGCGCTCTGTCTCCTGTAAGATCGTCGGCCGTGGAAATGGTTTCCGGGGTTGTGAGCGCCATAACCGTGGTAACCGACTTGAACCGTCTGAATTCCAATTCTTCCGGCGAATCTACAAGATAGGCATCGGCAAACTTTATCTTTTTTCCACGACGCTTCAATTCTATAAAAATATTATTCTCTTCAATAATTTTTCTGACCATCGGGCCGGGAAATCCCTCGCAATGTTTGCCCACCGTTTTCGGACAATTAACCCCGGTAAACATCGTCGCCTGCCCGGTTGCGCTTTGAGGGATGCCATCTACCCCAAGGCAGGCGTCAATCGGCTTTGAGTGCTTTTCAAAAAGCCTGCACAACGTCGGACAAACCTCCGGGTTGAGAGGATTATCCGCCGTAAGTTCGGCAAGACCCACGCCGTCAACGAATAGGAAAATTATCTTCAAGCCGAAGAATTATAGCATATTCCGCTATTCAATGAGTATAAAATTCGTATAAAATCGTTTTCATCCGATTTTATTCCATAATAGTTCACCCTGTTAACAACTATTAGATAAATGTAGATATGATTTGACAATTTTCCTATTGACACAAATAGCCAAAATGCATTTCACCCTTTATTTACGGGGATTTTATGCATTTTACTATGTCGCATAATATACATTATTTTTTTG
>JAFVZE010000152.1 GCA_017508315.1 Kiritimatiellia bacterium
AAACGGTGCGACACCGGACATTCCCAGACGCCGTCGCCGCGGACTTTCCAATCCGTCAGTTCCACACCGCCGGAAAATGTGCGGCCCTCGACTACACGTCCGGAATCTTCGGGAGCAAAGACGAAGGATGCAAAGAGAAGAACTGTCGGGATAACGATCATCGCGGTTTCATTTCCTTTCCGTTATGCGCGCGTATTCGATCGTCGCCCCGTAAAGCCAGAGATACACCCAGCGGGCGTTGTCCGGAGCGATAAACTCGACATTTTTGACGATCGATTCGCCGGGCTTTTTCGAATTTCTCGAATAGCGCGGAATTTCAGACTGGAAAACCTTCTTCCCCTGCGCGTCGAGAAACACGAACGATCCGTCCATGCGGTGCTTGCGGTGCCAGCCCTGCGCTTTCATCTCAAGGTTGTAGCGTCCGCCGGGACGGACCGGCGTCTTCGCCAGATGGATGTAGAACCCGCCGTGAAGCGCCACGCCGCCGGACGGCGAGGGCAGAAGCGTCACCGCGCCGTCGTTGGAAGGACCGACGCCTGAGAAATTGTAAAGCCCCAAACCGAAATCAGGATTGACGTTCAGCGTCGGCGCGCCTTTCACCTCCGAAAGCGCCATTTTGCCGATCTTCACCTTGCAGCCGGCCGGAGCTTTCACCTCGGCACGGACTTTGACCGTCGAGCTGTCGGTGTAGAATTCATGATTCATCCTGCCGGAATTCCCCGGCGCGAGCGCCATGCGGCAGACACATTTTTCGGACCGCCCGGAACCGAAATACAGCATTTCGCAAGCGTACTCGTCGCCGCGGTAGCCGTAAATTTTCGAGCGCCCCTCCGGGTCGTCGGCGAAGTCGCGGCACTGGCCGTCGACCGACCAGTCGTACGTGAGCATATAACGGGTTTCGGGTTTTACTTCGAAAACCTCTCCCAGAGCGGAAATCGAAGCGGCCAGGGCGGCAGATAAAAATATTATTCTCTTCATTTTTCCGCTCCTCAAAAACTGACAGTCCCCGACTTGACCCCAAACTTGGCGCCGTCCACCGTGGACTCTTCGCCGCTCTCGGCGTCATACCGCAAGAAATAATACGTGGGGTATGTTCCGCGATCGGAGCGGTCGACTCCCAGATCCCGAAGCGGTATTTCAAAGACCTTGGGCTTGCCGTCAAACGGATGTTTAACCCGCCACGGATTAAGATTCTTCTCCTTCGGAGACAGCGACAGATAAACCCAATCGCCGCCCTTCTTGCCGACTTTACCGTCTAAACGCAGAAAGAGCGAAGTGCCGTCCGTCAACATTCTGACCTCCGTCTTATGGGCGGGATTGACCGCCACGCCCCAGGTGAAATACCCGGGAACTTTAAACTCGGGCAGCGTAAGGCAAGTCTCCCAGCAGGTCGCCCCCGGTTCGCGGAAATGTTCTTCCTTGCTCATCATCGGAACGGTTCTCACCCCGTGTTTCTCGCGGGCGATCTCCCATTGGCCGATAAGCCGTTCGATCATCTTCCTGGAATTGGGGTGCCGGGCCGCTTCGAGCGCTTCCGCGAGGTATCTTCTCGCCTTCTCGGGCTCTTTGCAGTTAAAGACATTGCGCTGCCTGCGCGGTACGGAATCGTCCCATTCGTTCTTCATGAGCTGCACATAGAACTTTCGCATCAGCGGCGCCGCCTCGCGGTAGGTGCGGGAAATGTAGCGCTTGGCGAGTTGATTCACATTGGCGGCAGGGTCCCAGATGAGCCTCGCCAAAATCCAGCGGTCGATCGAACAGGCGTCCCACTCCGACTCCATCGAATGGTTGGAGAACGTGCGCGGCGAATCGGGAGTAAGTTCCGACTCGACGCCGATGCCTTTAAGCACGTTTTTAAGATCGAGGAGATTCTGCCTGATGATCGGGATGCGCTTGATGCCGCGTATGCCGGCGAAACCGGCGCTGTAACTGCACCAGTATTCGTAGAAGAATACCCTCCCGGGGAAACGGCGGTTCCATTCGAGAAGGCGGTTGCGCCACCGGGGTTTTTGATTTTCGTCTAAAAGCGGATGCGAAGAGTCGACTTCACCGATCGGGCAGAAGCTTACGTACATGAAATCGGGAATGTCGCACGCCGGCGGTTCCGCCGCATACATATACCCGGACCCGATGAACGTCATTTTCGGATAGATCGCTTTAAGCCGCTTGGCGATTTCGCTGATGAAAAGCCAGAAGCGCGTAGAATAATACTTCGGATCATGTTCGGGATTGAGGGATTTGCACTCCAGCGTCGAGCCGTCCTTGAGCGGTATGGGGGCGGTACACTTGTCGCACTGGCAGCAAAGCCAGCTGTCTCTGAAGCCGATGCCTAAAGATTCGACCTTCTCGCCGCCCCCCGCCGCGATGCGGTCGGCGAGGTTCTTGACCGCGACATCGACAAGCCCCGGAGCCGTCACGCAGAGCGTTTCCGGAACGCGCGTTTTCTTCAGTTTGGAATAACTGTAAAACTCCGGATTCGTCTTGAAGTATTTCGTCGGATGCGCCATCCACCAGTAGATGTGTCCGCCCATGTCGCGGATGAAGCCGAGAGTGCCTTCTTTGCCTTTGGGCTCGGCCTGTTCCGCTTTGTTGCCGCGGTTTCTGACGACCCATTTGGCGGTGGCGTAATCGCGGCGGATCGCCACCACGTTCCAGCCGTGAGTCTCGAACGCCGGCAATTCCAGACGGTCGGTCATCGTGAAATCGAGATTGGGATTTTTCGAGAAGACCGTTCCGAACGCCTCGGAGGGACGGGCCCAGATGATGTCGGTATTCTCTTCAAGGAAAGTCGACGTCGCGTAGATTGACGCGCGCGGCTTCGTGCCGAAAAGATATACGCTGCCGTCCTTCTCGCGGATCGCGAAACCGTCGCTCTCGCCGATCGTTTTCAGGTCGTCGTCAAAAACGCCTTCGGCAAAAGCGCCGCCCACGTAAATGACGCCCTTCTGCGAAGCTCTACCCGAAACGCTTTCAAGCGGAACTTTTGCGCCGCTGATCTCGTTTATCCAATGCTGCAGATCTTCCGCCGCAAACCGCTCGGCGCTGTGACAATCGTCAGCGACGATTATCTTAGTCTTAGGCGCCCCGTTGAGCGCAATCACAAACGCGAGCACGAGACTGTTGAAAACGGAGATCATTCAACGGTATCCTTTTTTGCGGGACCGAAAACCGCGGCATAAAGGAACATCACCGCAAAGCAGATGATCGGAATGAAGAACGACGCGCGGATCGCCCCGGACGAAGTGCGCAGATTGGCGTCCCACGTGAAGTCCATCATCGGCACGAGCGAGAAAAAGATGCTCTCTTTAGCGCTGATGACATCGGCCATCCACGGCGTTATGACCGCGCCGCCGAGAATCGCCATGATCATACCCGGGCCACCGAGCTTGAAGCACTTCGGATCGAGCCCGCCGAGCGCGATGCCGTAGATCGTCGGGAAGAGAATCGCCATAAACAGCGAGATGCCCATGAGACAGAGAATGTTCCACGAGAACGGTACGCCGCACGCGGTAAAGACGACCGTCGAAGGCAGATAGATCGTTCCGAAACAGCACATCGCCCCAAGCACGCAATACGCGGCCATTATCTTCCACGGGGCTATCCACTTCATCGCGTACGAGCCGCCCCAGCAGTTGGCGATATGGATGGCGATGGCCAGAATGTAGTAATTTGCCGAAACGTCGGGCGCGACGCCGAGCTCCTTCTGCCCGTACGCGTTCATCCACGTCCACACCGCGATCTGCATGCCGACATAGCAGAAAAGCGCCACGAGCCCGAGAATGTACTGCGGCGATTTCACGAGAGCGAGGAACGACTCGCGGTACGCCTTCATCATAAGAATGCAGCAAAAAGGCCCGATCATCCCCGTAAGCATCCAGCAGAGCTTGTCCATATCGGGGAAAAGCCAACCGGTGACGGCGAAGGGAATCGCGGTCATGAGCGCCGCCCCGGCGACATGGGCGAAGCGGCGGCCGAGCGGCCCCTTGTCGACGCCGCTCTCGACGGACGTGTAGATCGGGTGCTTTAGGAAGTAGAACCAGATCGCGAGAAGAAGAACGCACAACCCGACGTACGGGACGCATATCCACACGAGCTCGTTGTGGATTATGGGCTTAAGCTGCTCTGCGGGCATCTGAAGACGCTCTTCCACCGTGGCGGGGTGGAGATGGGAGAGAATCACCTTCTGCGCGAGAAAGATGCCGACGATGGAGCCGACCGGATTTATCGCCTGCGCGAAATTAAGCCGCCTTATCGCCGTTTTCGGGTCGCCTATCGCCAGAACGCACGGGTTCGACGACGCCTCGAGAATCGCGCACCCGCCGGCCACGACGAAAATGCCGATGAAATAAAAGTCGAAACTCTGCTGAACGCAGGCGGGGATGTACAGCAGCGCGCCGATCATGTAGGTCCCGAGCCCGATGAGAATTCCCGTTCTGAACGAAAATTCCTCGACCAGAATCGACGTGAACATCGCCAGAACCGCATACGCGCCGTAGAACGAGACCTGGACGAGAACCGCCCGGTCCTGATCCATCGAGAATATCCGTTGGAACGCGGGCACCAGGTTGTCGGACATGTTGTTCACCACGCCCCAGAGCGCGAAGTTCAGGAGCAGCAGAAACATCGTCAAAAGAGAATTCTTTTTCATACGCTCGCTTCCGTCATTCTCCGGGGCGCAGACACACCTTGATCGACGGCGTTCTCATCTCAAGGACATCGCGGATCTTTGAATCGAATCCGTCGAAACCGGTGAAATCGGTCTGGAAAATCCCGGCATCAACCGCTTTTGACTTCAGCAGATCGATCGCCCGGCGGAAATGCATCGCCGGTTCCGCGATGACGCCCTTCACGTCGATTTTGTTAAACACGATCCGGTTCACGTTGAGCGGAACCGTCTCACGCCCACCGAAACTGAGCCCGAGCACGCTGACGCGACCGCCGAAACGGCAGCAGTCTATCGCATCCGGCACCACGACCGGCGGCGCCGTCACGATCACCCTGTCGACTCCGTCAGAGAAAATCTCCCGCACCTTCCCCGACACCCCGTCGGGTCCGCCGTCGAAAAGATGCTTAACTCCAAGCTCTTCGGCGACCTCAAAACGCTTCCTGCCGAAAGGCGTCTCGCGCCCCGTGCCGACGATGCCCACCGAACCCGCTCCGCTCAAAAGAGCGCAGCGTGCGGCGAAAAGCCCGATCGGCCCGTGACCGAAAACGACAACGGACGCGCCGAAGGGAATTTCGCTTTCATGCACCGCCGTGATCCCGACGGCAAGTGGCTCGGTGAGCGACGCCGCCTCGAAAGAAAGCCCTTCAAACGGCACGAGACAACGCGAATCAACCTTGTAGTGCGTCGCCATTCCCGGCCGTCCTCCGCCGTCGATGAGATTGCGGCAAAGGCTTATGCGCCCTTCCTGGCAGTCGCGGCACGTTCCGCACGCGGCTACATCCTCGACCACGACCTTGTCGCCGGGTCTTACGTTCTTCACGCAGTCGCCGGTTTCAAGAACGACACCGGAAAGCTCGTGGCCGAGCGGATGGAAATCGTCGTCAGAATCGCGCAGAAAATTGAGATCCGTTCCGCAGACCCCGGACGCCTTCACCTCCACAAGCGCCTCGTTGGGCCCTACCGCGCCGAGCTCGTATTCGCGTTTCTCGACGTTCACATACTTCCGGCCGAAAAGACCCGTCGCCTTCATCTTGCCGCTCCTCCTTCCTCCGCCGCTGAAGCCGGCACCCATTTAAAGCCGGGAATCGAAGTTAAAAACTCCAGTTCCCCCTTCGTCGGTCTGCGCGAATATTCCGAAAGCTCCGCGTAGGACACGAGCGTATCGCGCCGGCCGTAGAGTTTCTCTATCAGATCCCCGTGGCGTTTGCCGTAATGCCGATAGTGAAGCGTCGCCTGGCGTTTGGCGTAGGCGAAACGCGTTTCCTCGCCAGTGAGCTTTTTCGGATCGTCGCCGTATTCCGGCGGCATCCATTCGACGACCTGCGACTCGTGGCACAACAACCCCTTTACCCCTTCTTCAAAAGCGCCGTCCACCGACATTACGAGATCCGGGCGCATTACCCGCGGAAGCGTGAACGAATCGACGGCGTACATGATAAACGGCAGTTTTTGGGGAACCGGCGTATCCGGACACCAGTGCGGCACGCCGAGAAAGTAGGCGAAATCGCGCACGAGTTGTCCAACCGCACGATGGTCGGAATGGTAATCGACCGTGCGGTGCGTGAAAATCATGTCCGGCGCTATGTCGCGGACGACGCGCCCGAGACGTTCGCGCCACGCCCGCGTCGGATCAAGTTCGCAATCGGGGCATTCGTAGACGATATAACGCTCAAGCCCGTAGACTTTCGCCGCCGCCTGAGCTTCTTTGAGCCGCCGCGCCGCAAGCGCCCCCGGCTCCATGTCGACATGGCCCTTGCAGCCGTTGCAGCACGAGATGACGGTCACCTTGGCGCCTGCGCGGACGAGCTTTACGAGCTGCGCGCAGAAATCATAGTCGCCGTCGTCCGGATGCGCGCCGAGATAAAGCACATGAAACGGGCGCCCCGTCGGCTCTTCCGCCGCTTGGGGGTGGCGCGAATCCTTGCCGAGATAGCCCGAGACGGCGGAACCCTTGCGGACTTCGATGCCCATCATCAAGGTGACATATTGGCCGGGCATCACCGTAACCGGCTTTCGCGAATGTCCCAGCAGCGGCTCCACGCAGGCGAAGTTGCGCCAGCTATCGCCCGGAATGAAGCCGGGCGTGTCCTTCGGAGCGCCGGGATTCCAGATGTTGACATGGGTGGAGTTTTCCGCAAAGATGTAAAGCGTACGATCAAGAACCGGATCGGAAAGACGGTAAACGCCGCAAGATCCGGGAGCGGCGGGAAACACATCGTCGATCGGCTTGTCAAGCGCGATCGGCCTGGTGAAAGCGCTTTCTTTGAATTCGGGGTTTACGCCGCCGACGGAACATTTCTCGACGTCGCCGACGCGGAAATACGGATGGAATCCGGCCGAAAACTCCAACGGTCGCGTCGATTTGTTGAGGGTCTTCATTTCGAGCTTGAGCGCATCTCCAAGCGAGACCGTATACTCCAGACGCGCGTACGGCTCGTCAAGCGCGAGCACCAATTCGTCGCGGCCGTTTTTTTCCGTTCGCGAAACGACCTTGAATTCACTGCGCCACGCCGTTCCGTGGATATCGACCTTGCCGTTCACCCCGAACCACGGCCAGCACGCCGGAATGCCCCCGTGCGCCCACTTCTCCGCCTCGACCTGCTCCGGCTCGGCGTTCCAGACGACCTCTTCGCCGCCGACAGGCTTAAAAGACATGACCCGCGCACCCTTCGTCTCGACGACACACGTGGCATATCGGGTTTCAAGTTCGATTCGTTCGGCGAAAACGACGCCGGTTGCCGCCGTACAGACGAGCGCGGTTGCGATTTTGATGTTCATTTCGTTTTACCTCATGCGGAGAAAGATTCCCCAGTTGACGACGCCGCTGTTGTACTCGTACGCGCCGATATCGACGCGCCGCCCCTGGATGCGGGGATTGCCCGCGTAATCGACGGAGTTTCTGCGCCAGGATATTCCCCTGCCCGCGTCGATGCAGGGAGAATCCTCCGCGATTGAGAAATCCCGCGCCGAAACCGTCGCGTTGTCGGGATCGGCGAACTTAGGATCGGCGCTCTGCGCATTCGAGCCGAAACCTTCGTCGGAATTGTTGTTGCTCACGATCGGGTTCGCCCCTTCTTGAACGATATAATTGCATATCGTTCCCGTCTCGATATTTCCGTTGATCCTGTTGTTGCGGACGATGTTGTTTCTGATGCGCGGAGAGCCGGAAACCACTTCCACCCCCGCGCAGAGCTGATCGTTGACCGCGCGCTTCATGGCGTAGTTGGAATATATCGTGTTGTTTTCAAGTTCCGCCGAACCGGCAATATTGAAAAGGCCGTTCGAAACCTCGGCTTCGGCGTCGGCATCAATACTGATATAATTGCCGGTCAAAATCGAATTGCGCATCTTTGCCGTACCATTGAGGCTGAACACCTGACCGTAATTGCACTTGCACGACGTGAAAAGACAATGGGTGACAAGACCCGCCGTCGCGTTAAGTGCAGGCGTCCCTCTCGTCGAATATCTGAGCGATGCGGCCCAGACGTTGGAAACGCACGCCGAATCGCTGTTCAAAGTCAACACGCCCTTGCCCCGCCAATCGTAAAGTTTCAAGGTGTGCAGTAGCGAATTGCCGTTCATGGTGATTTTTGCGTTGCTGTAATCACCGGAAGGCGGTCCCTTAAATACGCAATCCTCACGGCTGTCCCCGTAAAGCTCCATGTTTTCAAGACTGACTCCGGCACTGACGGCCGATACCGTACCGACGATTTTAATCCGCGCTCTGCGCTCCGGCGCAGCGATCAGGGATGCGGCCGCGACGGCGTGTTCGACCGTCGCAAAAGGCGCGTCGATATCGCCGGAATTGGCATCGTCGCCGTCCGCCTTGACATAGTAGTCCGCGCCGCAAGACACGACTACCGCATCCGCCGAAGATGCGTAGACGCTCTTTCCCGCGCCGTCCGCGTTCTCCGCTTTGAGGTAAACCGTCCACGTTCCTTCCGTAAAACGGTATCCGGCGGGATTGCCCTGCGCTATGGGAGACGGCGAGCCGCTCTGCGGATCGCTCGTGTACCATGTAAACACCCCCCCCCCCTGATTGATTCGGGCCGATTAAAAACGCGCTCATCTCCGCCGTCGCGTATTTTTCCGCTCTCGTCGTTCCGCCCAGCTCGATATAAGCCTTGAGCGGAGTCTCGCTCTGCGCGACCTCGTACGCGCCGATATCGGCACCATGCCCCTGATACCGCGGAGTTACGCCGGTAAAGTCGGTAGCTCCGATCATCCACCTTACCGTCCGTCCGGCATCCACACACGGCGAATCGGCCGCGACGGAGAAATCCCGCGCCGAGGCCGTCGCGTTGTCGGGATCGGTGAACCTGGGATCGGCGCTCTGGCAGCCGACGGCGCATTCCGGCACCTGTCCTTCGGGAATGTTGCAGTTCTCAATAACCGGCGTCGCGCCGGGACGTATATAAATGTCCGCTTCCTCCGTTGCGCTGTAAATATCAGTTTCTCCCGGCTCCTCCATATAAGGCTTGGGCATCTTGTTGTTGCGGATAATGCA
>JAFVZE010000153.1 GCA_017508315.1 Kiritimatiellia bacterium
CATGAACCCGAATCCATGTTCCCTTCGCAGCGGCGATACACGCGGCAAGCTGATCTCCCTCGCGCTCAAACGTCGCTGAACGCGGCAGCACCGCCGAAGGATAGTGCGCAAATCCTGCCCCGGCGACATTGACGAAAAGATCCGTGACGCGGGCGGACTGCA
The DNA here is from genome assembly GCA_017508315.1 of Kiritimatiellia bacterium. Taxonomy (GTDB): domain Bacteria; phylum Verrucomicrobiota; class Kiritimatiellia; order RFP12; family UBA1067; genus UBA1067. Next base: position 163 of record JAFVZE010000153.1, read on the forward strand.
ATACCCTCATGGTTTTCGGCCAGTTTCCGGGATAAAGCCCGCAGCCGGAATGATCCCACACCGCGTGAATCTCGCCCTTGCGCGGAGTCTGGGCGAGCGCGTAGGAGCGCGTCGCCGAGGCTTTGGCCGCTTTGCGGGCGTTATGCGCCGCTATCGACCAGCGCTGCGGTTCGATCGAGCCGGTGATCGCGCCCAGAAGCTGCGCTTTGAGATTTTCGTCGCCGTCGGCCAGAAGAACGTGCGTCATCCAGAACCCCGCGGACGTAGCGATCCAGGCGGCATCTCCGGTCGGACGCCCCTGCCGGTCGGACCAGGTCGCGATAACGCGCCCCCTGCCCTTTATCGGTACGGCGCGCTGAAGAACGGTCGAAGTCTGAAGAATCGAGCGCGGCAACCCTTCAGGCATCGCTGCGGAGAAATCCATCCGGCTCCATTTGCCGGGATATTCAGCCGCCTTGTAGCCGATCGGACGCACACCCATAAGTTCACCGAGCGCCGGCGAAGACGAATGGAAAACGACCAGCTTGCCGCCGCGGGCGCGGAACGCGCGCAGCATTTTCATCTGCGCGGGAGTGGGAGATTCGAACCCGACAAGAAAAGCGAGCTTCTCGTTCTGCAGCGCCGCCGACATCGACTGCGACGGCGTCACCTTCGCCGGCACCGATTCAAGGCGCAGCCAGCGGCAAAGGTGGTTGGCGAGCGAAGTGTAATACCCCGGTTGGTTGGCGATAATCGCGACTGCCAGCAAAAGACTGTTCATGCGAGCATATCCGGACGGGTTTCAGACGTAATGCGGCGGGACTGCGATTTGCGCCAGGCGTCGACACGGCGGTGATCGCCGCCCAAAAGCACCTCCGGGACTTTCATCCCTCGGAACTCCGCCGGATGGGTATACTGCGGCGCTTCCAGAAGCCCTTCGCGGTTGAAGCTTTCGTCGGACGTGGCCGCCGGACCGCCGCCCAAAACGCCGGGAAGCAGCCTGACGACCGAATCGGTCATCGCCGCCGCGGCGAGCTCCCCGCCGGTCATCACGAAATCGCCGATCGAAAATTTGTCGGTCGCGATCGTGTCGATGCGCGCGTCGAAACCTTCGTAATGCCCGCACATGAAAACGATGTGACCGCATTCAGACAGCTCTTCGGCATCGCGCTGCGTGAAACGCCGACCGGCGGGGGATGTCATGATTACGCGCGTCCCTTCCGGCGGCAGGCCCGCAGGTGCGCCGGTCAGCGTCTCGACCGCCTCGAACCACGGAGGACAGGTCATGAGCATTCCCGGACCGCCGCCGTAGGGACGGTCGTCGACGCTGCGGCGCTTGTCGTGCGCAAAGTCGCGAAGATCGACGATGTTTATCTCGCAGGTGCCCTTGCGGACGGCGCGCCCCACCATCGACTCGCTCAAAAAACCTCCGAACATCCCGGGCTGAACGCTGACTATGTCGATTTTAAGCACGGTTTGAAACTCGTTTAAAAGAGAAAACCGGAAAGAAAACCGAAAACCGCTCCGAGAACGTATACGGCAAGGAGTATGAGCATATTTTCGGGGATACTGCGGTTGGTGCGAAAAAGAACCAGAAGCCCCACTCCTGAGCCGGCGAAAGACGAAGCCATCATCGCTCCCGGGCTCATGGCGCCGGCGAGATAGAGTTTCGCGCCCGCGACCGATACCGCGCAATTGGGGACGAGACCGACCGCGGCGGCCACAAGCTCGCCGACGAACGGACGCGTAAGGCAGAGCTCATGCAGACATTCTTCGCCGAAATAATGCATGGCCAGCTCAACCGCACCCGAAACAATGACGATAAAAACGAATATCTCCGCCGTGTGGATGAGCGCGGGCACGACGATGCCGCGGCGGCGGGAACAGCTGCAGTGGCTGTGGCGGCATAGCTCCGATACCGACACTTCGCGGCGGCGGCAGCGCAAAAAGGAAATAACGCCGTCAATGGTGAAACCGGCGATAAGCGCAAAGACAATTTTCGCGGAAATGATTTTCGCCAGCACAGAAAGCGGCACACGCTCCGAAATAAGCACCGGAACAAGTTCGTCGCTGGTGGAGAGAAAAACCGCCAACAGCGTTCCGATCGTCACCACTCCGCCAGCGTAAAAACTCGCGGCGGCGGCGGAAAGTCCGCACTGCGGCACCGCTCCGGCCAAAGCCCCGGCGAGCGGGCCGACAGAACGCGCGCGCCCGAGAAATCTCCCGAGCGCGCCGCCTGAACGCGCTTCCACCGCCTCCAACACGAGATAAGTCGCAAAAAGAAACGGCAGCAGCGACAGGGTTTCTTTGACGAAATCTATCACTCGGCGGAGATAGCTTCGCACGGGCACTGCGCGGCGCAGGCTCCGCAATCAACGCACTTCTCGGCATCGATCGTGTAGGGCGTACCCTCGTTGATAGCTTCGGTAGGGCATGCGTCCTTGCACGCACCGCAACCGGCGCACTTGTCAGCGGCAATCTTATGGGCCATTTTTTTACTCCTTCTTTGTTTTTCCTGAAAATCGTCAGGGTCCGACAATTATAACAAAATCATCCGGAAACCACAAACCGTCGACCGATAAAAAAACGTCCGGCTGGTGCCAGGAGCGGGACTCGAACCCGCACGCCGAAAACTCGGCAAGGGATTTTAAGTCCCTGGTGTCTGCCATTCCACCACCCTGGCCGGCCGGACGGTATTATACCATATTATTCCAGCACAATGTGAGAATCCCGCGCCTGCGCCCTGATCGTCGAGCCGGGCACATACTCGCCGGCTATGATTTTTTTGGCGATGGGATTTTCAAGATCGCGCTGAATCGCGCGCTTGACCGGTCTGGCTCCGAACTGCGGATCGTAGCCGTCTTCAAGCAGCACCTCGACCGCCGCGTCGGAAACCTGAAGGTTGAACCCCTCGTCGGCGAGACGCTTTTCAAGTTCCCCGAGCTGAAGTCTGACGATTTCCCTTATCTGATCGCGCGAAAGCGCATCGAATTCGAGAATTTCGTCGAGACGGTTGAGAAATTCCGGACGGAATATCTCCTTAAGCGAATCCCGCGGAGCGTTCGAGGTCATTATCACGACCGTGTTGCGGAAACTGACGGTGCGGCCGTGGCTGTCGGTGAGCCGGCCGTCGTCAAGCACCTGCAGAAGCATGTTGAAGACATCCGGATGCGCCTTTTCGATTTCATCCAGAAGCACCACCGAATACTGCTTGCGCCTGACCGCCTCGGTAAGCTGTCCTCCGTCCTCGAATCCGACATATCCGGGAGGCGCTCCGACAAGCCGCGAGACGGCGAACTTTTCCATGTATTCGGACATGTCGAGCCGCACCATCGCGTTCTCGTCGTCGAAAAGCTCCTGCGCCAGCGCTTTGGCAAGTTCCGTTTTGCCGACGCCGGTAGGCCCGAGGAACAGAAACGCCCCCATCGGACGCGCCCGGTTGCGGATGCCGGCACGGGAGCGCAGCACCGCGTCCGCCACGGCGTCGACCGCCTTGTTCTGCCCGATGACCCTCCGGTGCAGAATCTCGCTGAGACGCATGAGTTTCTCGCGTTCGCCCTCCACAAGTTTGGCGACCGGGATGCCCGACCAGCGGGAAACCACCTCGGCGATCTCCTCGGCGGTCACCTCCTCGCGCAGCAATGCGTCCTTGCCGTCCCTGCGCATGTTTTCCTCATGCTCGCGCAGTTTCTTCTCCAGATCGGGAATGACTCCGTATTTGAGTCTGGCGGCGGTCTCGTTATCGCCGCGCATGAGCGCGTTTTCATAACGGTTGCGCTCTTCATCCAGCCTGGTGCGGACTTTGCGCACTTCCTCAAGAGCGCGTTTCTCCTCTTTCCATCTGGCGGTCATGCCGTCCGATTTCTCCTTGAGGGTTTTCAGTTCGCCCTGAAGTTCCTCCAGACGTTTGCGGCTGGCGGGATCCTTCTCCTTCTTCAGCGCGATCTCCTCGATTTCCAGTCGTCTGACATGTCTGGATATCTCGTCGAGCTCCTGCGGGCAGGAATCCATCTCGGTGCGGATGCGCGCGCACGCCTCGTCCAGAAGGTCGATCGCCTTGTCGGGCAGGAACCGATCCTGGATGTAGCGCGACGAAAGCGCGACCGCGCCGACCAGAGCCTCGTCGCGGATGTGCACGTTGTGATATTTCTCGAAACGCTCCTTGATTCCGCGCAGAATCGACACCGCGTCCTCCTCGCTCGGAGGGTTGACGCTCACCGGCTGGAAGCGGCGCTCAAGCGCGGCGTCCTTCTCCATGTACCTGCGGTATTCGTCGAGCGTCGTCGCGCCGACGCAGTGCAGTTCGCCGCGGGCCAGCATGGGCTTGAGCATATTGCCCGCATCCGAACTGCCCTCGGTCTTGCCCGCGCCGACGATGGTGTGGATTTCGTCGATGAAAAGTATGATCTTCCCTTCGGACTCTTTGATTTTCTTGAGTACCGCCTTCAGGCGTTCCTCGAACTGTCCGCGGTACATGGCTCCGGCCATCAGCGCGGTCATGTCGAGCGAAAAGACGATGCGTTCGCGCAGTCCTTCCGGCACGTCGCCGCGGACGATCCGCTGCGCCAGCCCCTCGACGATGGCGGTTTTGCCGACTCCCGGCTCTCCCACGAGCACGGGGTTGTTTTTTGTTTTGCGCGATAAAATCCGGATGACATCACGAATTTCGGTATCGCGCCCGATCACCGGATCGAGTTTGCCGTTTCTGGCAAGTTCGGTCAGATCGGTGCCGTATTTTTCGAGGCATTTTTCATTGTCCTCGGGCGGTTGGTATGTTGCATTCATGATTTTAATCTCCTTCTGCAACAATTGTAGCAAAAACCGTGCCAATAGCAAGACAGCCCCCGAAACCGGAAGCCGTCATTTCCTGCGATGAGACTTTTTGTCGCAAGGTGCGACAATTTGCTTCAACCTACCTGTTCCAACCGTGACTGTCGGCGAAATTCATATAAAGCCTCCAGTCTGTCGGGGTGAGATCATGCTTGCCGCTGCGCATGTGGTAGCTGACGTCTCCGTCGGCGAGATGCACCCCGCAAGGCGGAAACTCCTTGCCGGAAAGCCCCTTCCTGCCGTAGAGTTCCCATGCGGGCGAAGCGAGGCGAGCGGTATGGAACTCGCCGGGCTGCCCGGCCCACTTGTCTTCGCTCGCCGAGGCGATCGCCAGAAGCCGCGGAGCGATCAGCGCCGCCCACTGGTGCTGATCGATTTCAAGTTCGGTGTCTTTATTGACGCAATAACGCTGGAACGCGCCGCAGAACCAATAGGTGACGCGCGAGCGGAGAAATGCGTTGTAATGTTCACTCTCGGGAAGATCGATATGGGCGAGCTTCGCGCCTCCGCAGCCCGAGTCGTTGACGCAGGTCATGGCGAAGCGCTCGTCGGTCACGCCGGCTAAAAGCGACGTCTTGCCGCCGCGGCTGTGGCCCACCACGGCTACGCGCTTGGCGTTCAGAAGCGGCTCCGTCTCGATCCAGTCCATAACTCGGCTCGCGCCCCACGCCCATGCCGAAAGCACCGCCCAGCTTCTGTCGTCGCGATCCTGCGGACGCTCGAAGCACGGGAACACCCCGTCAAGAAACGTCGTCGAAGGATTGTAGTTGTCCTTGCAGATGTCGCCGTTCCAGAACGCGATAGCCGCATAGCCGCGCGCGACGATCTCCTCGACCGGCCAGAAGCCGCTCTTCACCTTGCGCTCAGGATCGAGATTCAGCTTCGGATCGCGGTTGCAGATAAGCAGAAATGCCGGCACCGGACGTTCGCTCTTGGGGATGAACGCCGTCGCGACGAACGAATTGGAGCCGTACGGCCCCTTGTAGGAGATGCGCACGCGTTTGCGTATCGCTTTGCCGTCGATCATTTCGCGATCCGGCTCCTCGGCGGAGAAAGAGACTTCCGGCTTTTCCGCGGCGGCGGGTCTCACTCCGTAGAACTTCTCAAGGAAGCGCTCTTTGAGCTCCGGCCTGCGGACTTTCTCCCACATCTCCGTGCAGTCCACCTTGCGGCCGTCGAATGTCGTCATGAGTTCGGGCACGTTCTCCGGCATTGGTTCGGCGTCGTCGTCGAACGGCGCGCAGTTGAGCCCGGACTTGACAAGTCTTCGGCGGTGCACCGCCAAACGCCTGCGGAATCCGTCCCAGTCGCGGCGCTCCGGCCCGCTCCACAAAACTTCGGCGATCGCGCAGGCGCGCGGCCAGGTCTTCCATTCAAGATCGAAACGGTTGATCGTGTATTCCGTCCAGCAGTTGCCCTGTCCGCCGAGAATGCGGTGGCGGTATTTTTCCTCGACACCGGCGGCCGGATCGAACCAGTAACAGCGTTTAAGCGGCAGGCAGCCGCCGATGTAGCAGTACGGGTCATCCTTCAGATCCTGTTTGTAGTCGAGATAGCAGAACGTATTGGGGGTGCAGACGACGTCGTGTCCGCGCCGAGCGGCCTCGCCTGCGGTCATCACGCTGCGGCCGTGGCGGGCGGTGCGCCAGCTCATGCCGATCGCGCTCGAAGGCACGTCGCCGTTGAGGATTTCGTCCCACCCGAGCACCCGGCGGCCCTTCGCTTCAAGATATCTCGCGAAACGCGTTGTCAGCCACGCCTGAAGCGCGTTTTCATCCTTAAGTCCGAGATCTTTTATCCGGGCCTGACATTTGGGGCACTCCTTCCAGCGCTTTTTCGGACATTCATCGCCTCCGATATGAATAACGGGCGAATCGGGGAAAAGCTCGCACACTTCGTCGAAAATCTCCTCGAGAAGTTTAATGCCGCCGTCGTTGCCCGCGCAGAGAACCTCGTCTTCGATCGACCAGTAGACGCGCGGGGTGCGGGGAAGTTTTTCGCCGACGCACGAATATTCCGGATGCGCCGCGAGCATCGCCCGGACGTGACCGGGAAGTTCGATTTCGGGAACGACGGTGATGTGGCGCTCCTTCGCGTAGGCGAGAATCTCGCGGATATCGTCCTGCGTATAGTAGAACGGGCCGTAAGGCTCGTTGTTAAGCTCGAAATGGAGTTTGCCGTCCGGCCAGCTCGGATGGGTTCCGTATTTCACCGAACAGGGACGCTTGGCGCCGTATTCGACGAGTTCGGGATGTTTCCTGATTTCAATCCTCCATCCCTGATCGTCGACGAGATGCCAGTGGAAGATGTTGAACTTGTGTTCCACCATCCGGTCGAGAAACGCCTTCACGACCTCCTTGCCGAAGAAATGCCGCGCATCATCGAGCATGAGTCCGCGCCACCTGTATTTCGGCGCGTCGACGATCTCCACGCAGGAATAACCGCCGTCTTCGCCGACCTTGAGCTGGGCGAGCGTCTGCCGGGCGTAGGTTTCTCCGGCGCCGTCCGAACACTTTATCTCAACGCCGTCCGCCGTTACCGAAAGACGGTATCCTTCAGGCGGAAGCGATGCGTCGCGCGCCACCGCGACCTTGCCGCTCCGGCAGACTCCGCCGAGTTCGCGCATCTGCGACGGAAGCGGCACCACCGCCGGTTCCGCCGGCGACGAGAGCGAAAGTGCCGCGAAAACCGCCGCCGTGCAATTCCTGAAACACGTCATCATCGATTTTACCTTTCCTGCTGATTTGCCCTGCGGCATATTCCGCGTTTCATGCGTGTCTGTCAAACGGGAAATGCGCACGCGCCCCTTTAAGATCGCCGATGCGCGCGTCCCAGAAGGACGGCCGCTCGGCGGCGGGACGAGGCATCGTGAAATAGAAATCCTGCATTTTGAGTTCCGCTTCCGCTCCATGCGCCGAAGTACGGAAAACGACATACCCGATATCCCCCCACAGGCCCGAGGACGGGAGGCAGAGAATCGGCTTTATCACGCCATCCTTCCATCCGCAGGCGCGGAACGACGGCTGCCATTTGTGATCGTGACCGTATATCCAACCCGAAAAGTGCCGGCTTTTCGCCGCGCGTTCGACGGGGGAGAGCCCCTTGACATACAGATCCGAAAACTGGTGGGTTCCCACGAAAAAAGGTCTCGCGGCATTCGCGACGAAATCACCGAACCACGCCAACTGCCTGTCGTCCAGTCCGCCTTCCACCGGTCCCATGTCGGTAAGCGCCCTTTCGTCGGCGCCTTTGAGGGCATCGAGAAGAACGAGATCCGCCGAACCCAAATCCACCACCGAAACGCAACGCCCCGGAACCGGCGAATTTTCCGCGCACCGCGGCCATTTGTCGAAAAAGAACGACCGCCGGTCGTGGTTGCCGAGAGTGAAATGCAGCGCAACGCCGGCGTTTTCAAGACGGGAGAGAATGCGTTTGGCTTCGATATAGTCGGCGTCAAGACCGTAGGTGCAGGAGATATCGCCGAAACATACGACGCCGCGCGGAAGCGGGGACATCGAAAGTATCTCGTCAACGGTTTTTTCAAGGCGCTTCTTCGAATATGCGTATGTCGGCGCCGCTCCTTCGATATGCAGATCCGAAAGAAAAACGAAAGTGTCGCACCGCGATCCGCCGTCCGTGCCGCGTCGTGCCGCGCAACCCGCGCTTGCGGCGGCCATGCAACCGATAAAACCTCTTCTGTCGATTTTCATGTGTCTTGAACCTCCGGCTGAAATGATATCATGCTTCGTACGGATAAACAACCTGCTTGACCGAAACAAACGCGGACTCCGAAAAGAGCCCGCGTCAACACCTGCGCCTCAAGCGCCGGTTCGTTCGCTTTTAGCCAAGGACCGCATCCTTGAGAGCCTTGCAGGCGACGACCTTGACGACCTTCTTGGCCTTGATCTTGATCGTTTCGCCGGTCATGGGATTGCGACCGGTGCGGGCGGGACGCTTGACGAGCTTCACCTTGCCGAGAGCGGGGAGCATATAACCCTTCTCTTCCTGCTTGGCGCCCTTGACGGCGAGGTCAATGAGGCGGTCGTACATGGCGACAGCCTGCTTCTTGCTGACACCGCCGGCTTCCGCGAGGGCAGCCATGATTCCACTCTTGGTTGTAGGAACGATTTCTTTCTTAGCCATTTTCTTTGATCCTTAATTGTCACACGGGAACTGTTCCCTTGTGGTTACAGGTAATTTATCAATTTTTTTCGCCGTGCGCAAGGGGGAAAATGCGATCTTCTGCAATTTTCGCGGTAAAAGACGTTCAACGACCGTGCGTGACGGTCCTTTATCTTACGATTACGGTCGTGCCGCACGACGGTCTTGACTCGTTGACGGTTCCGTTGACGAATTTTCCGTCGCCTTCTTTGCGGTAGACGGTAATCTCCTTCCCCGCGAGATCGACACGGGTGCCGCCGCCGATTTTGACGATGATCTTGCCCGCGATGTCGGCGTCCCCCCATTGCACGGTTCCGAGCCCGGAAGCGAACTCCATGGTCGCTTTTACCGTCAACGAATTCGTAATCGAGCCGAACGGCGGCATCGCCGAAAACGTCTGACGGCTGCCGAGAAGATCGAGCGTCGCATCCAGCTTCGAAAGATCGCCCGTGAACGTGATCGGAGCCGATCCCTTAAGCCCGATCGTACCTATGCCGGAGATGTCGTTGCCGATATCACTCTGCACGGCGGCGTCGAAAACGAGCGTGCCGCCGTCGAGCGTGATATCGCCGCTCCCGAGCGTGACGTCGTTTCCGCTGCGAACCAGTCTGGATGCCACGATCTCCGTTCCGCCGGTATGTGTACAGGCTCCGGAAATTTCCAGAGTGCCTTTGCTGTTGTACACCTCGAGCCGGTCGCCGGTGACATCGCCGGAAATTACGCCGCAAACCCCTTCGTCCGCCCGGATGCGCGTTCCCGGCTGAATGTCGACATTCCCCGAAATCGTCGCGTCCGCCCCGAAGCGCAGCGCGCCGTTGCCGGAACCCCATCCGCTCAGACTCATGTCATTGGCGATCGTGACGGCAGATTCTATATGTACACATCCTCCGCTGCGCTGCGCGCCGTTCACGTGCACCTTGCCCGCTCCGAGAGATGAAGGCTTGACAACCCGCGCCCTTACTCCGGAAATATACGCTCCGCCGGTGAAAGCGTTGTCCTTGCCGAGATAAACCGCGGCGTTGAAGGAGCGCGGAGAAGCGGCGAAAGTAACTCCGTTGCGACCGGCAAGTCTGCACGAGACCTCAGTTGAGACACTGCCTCTGTCACTTACGATTACAATGCCTTCCGAGTCGCCGAAGTCGATGGTTCCATCACCGCCGATCCCTCCAAAGTTAAGTATAACAAGCGCCGGGTCAACCCCATTACCCAACCTTAAAGCACTTCCGTTTTTAAACCCGAGATATTTGCTGTTTATATCAAGTCCGATCGCGGAATACCCTTGCGGTTCCGACAGATATGATTCCGCCGGCAACCGCAGAAATCTGTCGGCTCCGTCGGCGGAAGGAAGCGAAGAAAAACCGGTGTAGCGGACCAGGCCGAAATTCTCGTCGTACGTAAACGGATAGTGGGTGTTGCTGCCGGAGACGTACAACGCCACGATCGGCTGAGCGACTACGCCGGCCACATTGGTGGCAACGCCGCCGCGGACCTTGAACGTCGAAGCCGATCCGTTAAGCGCGGCAGACGCCGTTTCGTCGACAAAAAGAACCGACCCTTTACCCTGACGCCTGAATACCGAATTTTCGGCGGCGGCGGCATTGCCGGCTGTTATATGATGCCGCTTGTCGCCGCTTCCCAGACGGATTACCGCCGAATCCGAATAGACGATCCGCGAACCTTCACCGCAGGCGAGATTAAAAGTGCTGCCGTCGGCGACGTCGTTGAAATCCAATACCGCGTTTTCAAGTTTCAGATCGCCGGTTCCGAAGAAAGCGGGAGAATTGCCGATATCCGCGTAATCACCGATGACATTCCATCCGTCGAGAAACGCCATCGTTCCGGAGATCGAAACCGGATAACGGAACGTCATCTTTCCGCGTCCGCGACGCGTAAGTCCGCCGTCTTTGCCGGGAGCGGCAACACAGGAAACGATCGGCCGATTGATCGCCGCGGTTGAATTGTCTCCGTAGTGCGCACCGTAGGTGGAAATGACGCCGCCGCCCGCGCCGACGGAAATTTCAAGGGCGTTCGTCGAACTGAACGGCGTGATGTTGTAGACATTGGCGATGGAAATTGAAAGTTCACCTCCGTCAAACACTATTTTGGAAGGATTTTCCAAACTGGCGTTTTTGCTTGCGTAGTACGTGCCGGAATTGATCCATTTTCCTCCGGCAAGTTCCACAAGCCCGAGCCCCAGATAGGAACTGTTGCATCCCATGAAGACTTCTCCGCCCTCAATACGGAGCGATGCTAAGTTTCCGGCGTTGTTTGCCGGATAGAACGGCGTCGGACGTTTAAGAGAGCTTACCTTGTCATTAGTATGCAATGCAGACGAATCGTAATGCCGTCCACCTTTTATAACCAGTCTGGGCGTTCCTTGATTTAAGGCAATACCGTTATAGGAAAGATTGTTTTCGCCGGACTCTATAACCACGTTGGTATTGAAATAAAGCGAGGCATCCTTCAGATTAAGTTCCGAAAAAACTCCGCCTCCTCCGTACACTTCAATATTTGCTGAAGAGGAAAGCGGCATAGGGAATGACATACTGTTGTAATTCTGGAATATATACGAACCTTTGCCGGTTATTTCCGAAACCGCCTCGAAATTACAGTCACCTTCTGCGGTTTTATCGCCCATAGACACCGTCACCCCCGAACCGGCGATCAACCGCCCGGTCGCGGCGAAAACGGAATTGGTGAAATAGGCGGAACTTAAAAGAGTCAAATCGCCGCCGCCGATCGTGTTCAACACCCGATAATCGTCGCCGGACAACGTGATTTCAACATTTACCGGAGCTCCGTTGGTGTCGGACAACATCAACGTACCCCCCCCCTCTGAAGTAACTTTCGAAATTTTTACCGGCGCTTCCAACCCGGAAGCGAAGCGCAGAGCCGAAATGCCCTTTATCGACCCTATCGACGCCAAAGCGTCGGTGGAGGCTATCACATATTCGCTTTCCTCGGGTTTTTCGAATATGAGATGAACATGCGAATTGGAATATTTGCCGGAGAACACATACGGCCCGCGGTCGGCGGGAAGATTCATGTAAATCGGAGACTTGCTGTCGGCGCGCACTTCCCCCTCGCCGACGATCGCCGTAAAATAATTCTGCCCGTCACCGCCGTTGAGCCGAAGGAGTCCGCCCTTGTGAACATTGACTATTCCTCTGTTTCCGCTATTGAAAGCGTTAAACCCGTTGATGTGAAGTTCCGCCCCGCTGTAAATACTGACATCGCATTGAAACACCCCGCCGTTCGATGTTATAGGATGGTAAAATTTTCCTTCTTCGATATGAAGCTCTTTCGCGTTTAAACCGAAATGCCAACGCATCTCATAAACGCCGAGTCCGCGCTTGTGGATGGAATGAAGCTTATCATTGGTCCATGTGACAAGCTGGTTTGTAACACTTAATGTCGCCCCCTCATGTACACGGATCTCGTGTTCCTTGGACGACAACCCGTGCATATAAATCGCCGCACCGTAAAAACTGACATTGCCGCTTTGCACCTCAATATCGCCTATCTGCGCGTATCCGCCGGGAATTGAGACATGGACAGTGAGCGATTGATCCGCCCCGGGATTGAACACAACCCTGTCTCCGGTCGCCGGTTGTTTTTCAGGGCTCCAATTGAGTTTATTGCTCCACTCGATGTTGCCGGCTTCTCCTGTCCAGACAAGCGTCTCGCCGTTGAGCGAAAACGCAAACAAACATGCGGACACCAGCATTGCAAACCTGGCAAGTATTTTCATAACAGTCACTCCCTTATGGAAATTGTGCAATAATGATATCAAAAATAACTGCAAAAAGTCCATTGATCTTTCGCCGCCCAAACATGCGTTCGCTATTTGATATTGCTTCGAATCCTTCCTTTTTTTTTCAGTCGTTTTTTCTCTGACATGCGCCCAGATCGTCGAAGCCGAGAATATCCATCCCCTCGGTCCTGGCCGTGGAGAGAATCTGCTTGAGCCAGTCAAGACGCATGCCGATGCCGTTGGGATTTTCGGAGATATCATGCGAGAAGAACACCACCGTCTCTCCGCGTGCGGCGGCACGGCGCAATCCCGCGCAAAG
>JAFVZE010000154.1 GCA_017508315.1 Kiritimatiellia bacterium
CTGGGAGGAAATCTACAAGGATGTGAGAAGTTATTTTCTCGGAGAAGATCCTTCAATCCGCGCCGTTCCCGCCGCCCACGACAAGCCCGGCTTCAGATGGAACTGCAATGTGAAGGAGATTCCGGGACTCGGGAAGTTCGCTGACATCATGCCGCAGGATGCGTTTCAGGAATGCCATTGCAAAAACTGTCAGGCCGCATACCGCAAAGACCGTCCGTCCTATGCCGGCGATCTTGTCTGGCGGCAGGTCGCGAAAGTCGGTTTCCGGCTCAAGGAGGAGGGGATTCCCGGCACGATCACGATGATGGGGTATTTTCCGTATGCCGAGGTGCCGTCGTTTCCGTTGCCCGACAATCTGATGGTGATGGTCGCGCGGATGGGACCGTGGAGCAAGGGCAGTGCGGAAAATTTCGAACGCGACGAGAAGAACATTCGCGCCTGGTCGCAGAAAATCGGCAAGAAGGTATGGCTCTGGAACTACCCGTGCAAGTTCCGCGGCGAATTTCCCGACATTCCCGAACACGCGCCGCGGGCTTGGGCGAGTTACTACAAGGATTTGGCGCCGCATATTTTCGGCGCATACGCCCAGACCCATTCGACGCGTTGGCTGTACAACCATTTGAACAACTATGTCTTCGGCAAGGTGATGTGGAAGCCGGACACCGATGTCGATCAGCTTCTGGATGAGTACTACCGGCTTATGTTCGGTGCGGGCGCGCGGCCGATGAAATCGTTTTTCGAGTCGCTTGAACGGCTGTGGATGAAAGGCGTGGTCGGCAAGACCGCAGAGACCCCGCTCGGGCCGATAGTCGTGCGTCCCGGCGAATACGACCTGTACACGCGGATATATTCGCCGGTGAGGCTCGCAAAGATTGGTTCCGCGCTTGACGCAGCGGCTGAAGCCGTTGAACCTTCGTCGTTGGAGGCGCGCCGCATAGCGCTCATGCGCCGGGAGATATTCGAGCCGATGCGTCTTCGCGCCGCGCGCTATATTGAGGGAATCGATGTTTCTTCGGCGCTTAAACGCCGCGCCGGGGAGCAGAATCGCTCAATTCTCGTCAACGGCGATTTTCGGCATGGGAATAGCGGGTGGCTCGGGAAATGGGAGCTTGACGCCCAAAGCGCGGTCGGCGGCAAGCCTTCGTGCATGATTGTTTCGACGGCCTCCGGAAATGACGCTTATCAGCCGCTCTCTGAAGGGCCGCAGCGTCTGAAGCCGTCGACGCGCTACCGTTTTTCGTATTTTCTCAAAATCAAAGACGTCGTGCCGGTCAAGAAGCGCGGCGGCGTATACGGCAACGTCTACGCCGGCGGCAATCTCTGGTTCCCGAAATTCGACGGTCATACCGGTTCAAGCGACTGGATGTTCCAGAGTTTCGAGTTTACCACGAGCCCGGAAACCAATGTCAAATATAAATCATACGTGAGCCTGCGCATTCTCAACGCAAAAGGCACGGCGTGGTTTTCAGATGTGCGGCTTGAAGAACTGCCGCCGGAAAAGTGAGGAAAACCGATGAACATCATTGCATCGTTGCTGTTGGCCGCGGTTTTGTCGCCGTCATGCCAGATAGTGGTCGGCGAGGACGATAAGTCGGGAGTTCCGAGCGCATTGCGCGTCGCCGCCAATGCCATGGCGGACGCGTTTGAGGAAGCGACCGGCGTAAGACCGGCGGTGGTGAGCGCGTTGAAGCGCCAGATTGGGGCGCAAAGCATTTTCATCGGTGAAGAATTCGCCAAAGCCGCTTCGCTGATGCCGGAGGATTTGAACGGCATGGAGAATGTCGTTGCCGAGAAGGACGGCGACATCTATCTTTTTGGCCGCGATCGCGTCGGTGCGAGCGCGCGCCGTCCCGCCGGCTGGTGGAACTGCGTGCTTCC
>JAFVZE010000155.1 GCA_017508315.1 Kiritimatiellia bacterium
CTGGGAGGAAATCTACAAGGATGTGAGAAGTTATTTTCTCGGAGAAGATCCTTCAATCCGCGCCGTTCCCGCCGCCCACGACAAGCCCGGCTTCAGATGGAACTGCAATGTGAAGGAGATTCCGGGACTCGGGAAGTTCGCCGACATCATGCCGCAGGATGCGTTTCAGGAATGCCATTGCAAAAACTGTCAGGCGGCGTACCGCAAAGACTGTCCGTCTTACGCGACTGACCTTATCTGGCATCAGGTCGCTAAGGTGGGTTTCCGGCTCAAGGAGGAGGGGATTCCCGGTACGATCACGATGATGGGGTATTTCCCGTACGCCGAGGTGCCGTCGTTTCCGCTACCCGACAATCTGATGGTCATGGTTGCGCGGATGGGGCCGTGGAGCAGGGGCAGCGCGGAGAATTTCGCCCGCGACGAGGCGAATATCCGCGCTTGGTCGCGGAAGATCGGCCGGAAAGTCTGGCTCTGGAATTATCCGTGCAAGTTCCGCGGCGAATTCCCGGACATCCCCGAACACGCGCCGCGGGCTTGGGCCGGATACTACAAAGATCTCGCGCCGCACATTTTCGGCGCATACGCCCAGACCCATTCAACCCGCTGGCTTTACAACCATCTGAACAACTATGTCTTCGGCAAAGTGATGTGGAAGCCGGACGTCGACGTCGATCAGCTTTTGGATGAGTACTACCGGCTTATGTTCGGCGCGGGCGCCCGGCCGATGAAATCGTTCTTCGAGTCTCTTGAACGTCTGTGGATGAAGGGTGTTGTCGGAAAGACGGCGGAGACGCCGCTCGGGCCGATAGTCGTGCGTCCCGGCGAATACGACCTGTACACGCGGATATATTCGCCGGCAAGGCTCGCGAAAATTGAATCGGCGCTCGACGCCGCCGCGAAAGCCGTCGACCCGTCGTCGACGGAAGCGCGCCGGATAGCGCTCATGCGACGGGAGCTGTTCGAGCCGATGCGTCTTCGCGCCGCGCGTTATATCGAGGGAATCGATGTTTCTTCGGCGCTTAAACGCCGCGCCGGAGAGCAGAACCGTTCAATTCTCGTCAACGGCGATTTCCGGGAAGGGAAGAACGGTTGGCTTGGCGATTGGGAGCTTGACGCCCAAAGTGAGGTCGGCGGTAAGCCTTCGTGCATGATTGTTTCGACGGCCTCCGGAAATGACGCTTATCAGCCGCTCTCTGAAGGGCCGCAGCGTCTGAAGCCGTCGACGCGTTACCGTTTTTCGTATTTTCTCAAAATCAAAGACGTCGTGCCGGTCAAGAAGCGCGGAGGCGTGTACGGCAACGTCTACGCCGGCGGCAATCTCTGGTTTCCGAAATTCGACGGCCATACCGGTTCGAGTGATTGGATGTTTCAGAGTTTCGAGTTCACCACGAGCCCGGAAACCAATGTCAAATATAAATCATACGTGAGCTTACGCATTCTCAATGCAAAAGGCACGGCGTGGTTTTCAGATGTGCGACTTGAAGAACTGCCGCCGGGAAAGTGAGGAAATTCAATGAGCGTCATCGCATCGATGTTGTTGGCCGCGGTTTTGTCGCCGTCATGCCAGATAGTGGTCGGCGAGGACGATAAGTCGGGAGTTCCGAGCGCATTGCGCGTCGCCGCAGGCACTATGGCCGACGCTTTTAAAGAGGCTACCGGAACAAGACCGGCGGTGGTGAGCGCGTCGAAGCGCCAGATTGGGGCGCAAAGCATTTTCATCGGTGAAGAATTCGCCAGAGCCGCTTCGCTGATGCCGGAGGATTTGAACGGCATGGAGAATGTCGTTGCCGAGAAGGACGGCGACATCTATCTTTTTGGCCGCGATCGCGTCGGTGCGAGCGCGCGCCGTCCCGCCGGCTGGTGGAACTGCGTGCTTCC
>JAFVZE010000156.1 GCA_017508315.1 Kiritimatiellia bacterium
CGTCAGCACGTCCCCGTGTTCGTCACGGAAAACATGGTCGGCCACCGCCTCGGCGAGTTCGCCCCGACCCGTACGTTCAAGTCGCACGGCGCAAGCGTCCAGAAGGCCGATAGGTAAGGTAAGAGATGGACGTGATAGCAATCACCCGTAACGCCCGCATGTCGGCGGCCAAGGGCCGTCCGCTTGCCCGCGAATGCCGGGGTCTCCCGGTCTCGGCGGCTCTCAAGCTCGTCGAATTCAGCCCGAAGAAGGCGGCGGTCATCCTCAAGAAGACCCTGCTTTCCGCAGCGGCCAACGCGAAGAACAACAATGGTCTCGACACGGCGACGCTCACCGTCAAGGAGTGCGTGTTCGACGAGTCCGTCCGCATCCGCCGGTATTGGCCGACGGCCCGCGGCTCGGCCCATCCGATCGCCCGTCGTCTCTGCCACTGCAAAGTCGTCCTCACGGACGCCAAGGAGGCTAAATAATGGGACAGAAAGTCAATCCAGTCGGGTTCCGTCTGCCCGTCAACCACGCGTGGCGCTCCAAATGGTTCGCGCCCAAGAAGAGCTTCGGCTCCTTCCTCGTGGAAGACAGCGAAATCCGCGAGTTCGTGAAGAAGCGCCTCTCTGAGGCCGGTCTTTCCAAGATCATCATCGAGCGCTACGCCAACCGCGTGCGCGTGACGCTGATGAGCGCCCGTCCGGGCGTGATCATCGGCCGCAAGGGCCAGGATGTGGACAAGATCCGCGACGAGCTCTCGAAGATGACGAAGAAGGAAGTCTATCTCGAGATCAAGGAGGTGCGCGACGCCGACGCCGACGCCCAGCTCGTCGCCGAGTCGATCGCGCAGCAGCTCGAGCGCCGCATCGCCCTCAAGCGCGCGATGAAGCGCGCCGAGAAGGTTGCGATGGACATGGGCGTGGACGGCATCAAGATCAAGGCCGGCGGCCGCATCAACGGCGCGGAGATCGCGCGCGTCGAGTGGTCCCGCCAGGGCAAGGTGCCGCTGCACACGCTCCGCGAGAACATCGACTACGGGTTCGCGGAAGCCAACACCACGGCCGGCAAGATCGGCATCAAGGTGTGGATCTGCAAGAAAGAGGATTTCCAGCCTCGCATGAGCGGCCAGCGCCGCGAGCGCGGAGAGCGGAAGGAGAGGAAGTAATCACCCTGAACCTTTGCCTTAACAGCTGCACGGTAGCGTGGCTCAGGGAATACGATAGGCTCCAAAGTTACAGGAGCAGAAGGTGCCGACAAAGTATCGTTTGTGCGAGTACCCTTCAACTTCACGGTGCAACCGATATCGCCTGCCGACAACTCGGTAACCTTGATACGGTTTTTACCTGCTACGGCGAAGAGCTGCGAAAGTTTCTCCTTGTTACCTGTGCGTGAGTTCACCAACTCCATACCCTCTGTCAACTTACCGCGAACTACACGGAAGTAGTTGATTTCGCCGATATGTCCCTCCATCTGCGACTTGAATACGAACAAAGCCACAGGTGCGGTGTCGTCAGCAACAACCTCCGAGCCGTCAGTTGCAGGGAATGCAGGTGCTACAGTCGGACCAGGAGCAACATTTATGATAAACTCCATCAAGCGCTTTGTACCAATATCTTTCTTACCGCTTGCGCAGAATACAGGCATAGCCTTACGCTTTGCAACGCCAATCTTCAATCCCGAACGGATATCGTCTTGTGTCAAAGTACCCTTCTCGAAATACAACTCCATCAGTGCGTCATCGTGCTCGGCAGCGGTCTCGATAAGTTCGAGGTTCAACGCCTTTGCCTTCTCCATCTCGCTCTCAGGAATCTCCAACTCCTCGCGAGTACCGTTCTCATCGGTGAAGCGGTACATCTTCATCATCAAAACATCGATGAACGAGTCGAAGCCTACGCCCTGATTTACCGGATACTGAACGATAACAGGCTTAACCGAAGCCTTATCCTTAATGGTTTCGAAAGTGCTCTCGAACGAAGCCTTCTCTGCATCGAGCTGATTTACAACGGCGATAAGCGGCTTATTCAAGATGCGCGCATAACGGCCCTGAATAACGTTACCAACCTCCCAGCCGGTCTGTGCGTTTACGAGCATCACGCCCACGTCACCTACCTTAAATGCCGAGAAGAGGTTTCCGCAGAAGTCGTCCGAACCCGGGCAGTCGATAATGTTGAGTTTGCGGCCCATAAACTCGGTAAAGAGTGTAGTCGCATAAATCGAGCGCTTGTATTCGTGCTCGATATCGGTGTTGTCCGACAAAGTATTGTTATTTTCGATACTACCTCGGCGGTCGATAACCTTACCTTCGTAAGCCATAGCCTCTGCCAAGGTAGTTTTACCCGAGCCTGGGGCTCCAATCAGAACGATGTTCTTAATCTCTTTTGGTGAGTAATTTTTCATA
>JAFVZE010000157.1 GCA_017508315.1 Kiritimatiellia bacterium
AGTTTCGAAAGCGCAAGCAGAAACCATGCCTTACGCATATCCGTCCACGAAGGATTACGCCCCGTTCCAAAGGCGCCGAACACCGTCGCCACGGTTCTGCCGCCAAGGGCGTTCGTCGTGCATAGCATCGCCGGAGACACCTTTTCCACCGGAAGGTCCTTAGGTTTATATCCGAGCCAAGTGACGACCTCGGCACTTGCATCAACAGGCGAAAGAGCCGCCGCATACGCAGTCTTGGAAAAAGGATACCGGCGGCCGTCCGCTCCAAACTCGAAATTATAGCGCATGTCGCGGCTGTGCGCTTTTACGCCCGTCAAAGAGGAAAATCCCCGTTTTGTCAATGCGATCGCCGCAGCCCCGTCCACCAGCACGCGATGCTTGAAGATTTCGCCGATCTCCGCGTCACTGAGCGCATTCACCTCCGCCTCGCCGGAAAGCGCGTAGATCCGATCTTTGGAAAACTCTCCGCAACAGATGAACGGCACACCGAACACTCCGGCCATACCGTTTACCCAGTTCTTGGCGGCGGCGAACTCTTCCGCCCTGATTTTAGGATGCCACGGCGAACGCCCGCCGATGACCGGCGCGGCAACTCCTATCATCTCGGTTTTATCTACCGCCGCCGCGATGGCCGAATACAGCCTGCGATGTTCGGCAATTTTATCGGTATATGCACGCGATATGGGGAAAGCGCCTTTATGGGCGTTGCAGAACCAAAACTTCGACCCTTTCAGACCGCAAAACGCCGCCGCCTGAAGTTTCATATCCAAAACGCTCGCCGAAAGACTCCACCGGTTATGGGGATAAGTGTCGGATTCATCGATAAGAAACGGCACGTCGCGGTTATAGTCCCGCATCGCCAAAGTAAAGGCAAGAAACTCGGTAAAAACCCCAAGTCCGCGCCTGCCGTAGATTGCGTTGGCGATACGGAGCACACGACCCTGACCGCTGGCCGCGATTCTTCCCGCCGTCTCGCGGGCGAACCTGCGTTCCCGCGTCGGCATGCTTGCCGCCGCCGGAATCGACGGATCGATCTCGTCTATCGATGCGCGTATAAGATCGGCAACATCATTCACGAATTCGCGCTGCATTTTTATGAATGAAACGCAAAGCGCATCTCCAGGAGCACAGGTGTTCACGGCGGCGCGCAACGAATCCGCCGTATACTTCGTACCGTTCGCTTTGTTGAATTTCGCCACATGCCGCTCGCAGAAACATTCCACACCGAACGTTCCGCTTGCGTGCACATCATCGTCAATCATTATGAAGCAAGGCCGTTCCTTTGCGATCTCCACAACCACATCGTGAATATAACGCCGATAGCCCGGCTCCAGCGGACAGTAGCGTTTCGGTTTGCCCTCCAGCGTGATCGAACGCATCCACGGCTCTTCCTCGCCTTCGACCCTCGGCCAGTGACCGAGAATCGACTGGATCAGCACTCCGAGCCTGATGCCGCTGCCTTCAAGTTCCTTTTTGAGCGTCCTGTAACTGTCTATCCGCTTCTTAGCGTTATCCATCGCCGGCCTGCCGCTCGGATGCAGAGAAAGCGAATAAAGAACAATATCGTTGCCTGTACGGTTGCGGTACTCGATCATCTCCGAAGCGAGCTTCTTTTCTTCTTCGACACTGCACGGAGCGATGTTGAGAACCGTGAAGCGATCCGGAGCGAAAAGCGGCAGCGCTGCGGCTAAAACAAATGCGAACATCTTGCATGTTTCCTTATATGATTATCTGACGATCATATGAAGACCGACAGGAACAATATTCAGCGAATAAACGACCGTGCCGTCCTTTTCGCTGCGCACGATGGAACTCTTGGTAGACTTGAAAGGCGAGCGCAATGTCTCGGGCATCAACGCACGGAATGTCTCATCCGCTTTTGCGGTGACGGTGAAAAGACCTATTGTCACGGGACGCCCCTTCATCGCCGCTTTTACATCATCCGACGCATGAAGCGAAATCGGCAATTTACCCCCTCCGTTCACGGAAAACGGCTTGTCGATTTTGTCGTTTCTAATCCCATGCCCGGTAAGTTCGGCATTGGCGGGATCGACTTCCAGAACAAGGCGAGTTCCGGCGGCGAATGTGGTCGCAAGACCGTTCATCGCGTCCGCGGCCGTTACCTTCACCGTGCCGTTGGTGACAATAAACAAATTAGCCCCCTCGGTCGGCGTGTCGGAAGCATCCGCCCCGAATTTCACGCTGCCGCCCATGATCAACGTCCCCGCACCTTCCTTATACAGCGTGCCGTTGAGCGTCAGCTGTGTTGTAAATTCAAGTTCGTGCGACTCGTTGGCAACATTTATGACGCCGCCATACTCGCCATCCACAAACACTCCCCGGTTATAGTCGCAGGTAAGCGCAAACGAATTTCGCGTGGTGAGCCTGCCGTACTTGCGCAGCGTAAGCGCCTTTGCGTCAAAAGCGTCCATCCTGCCGCCAAGCTGAAGTTCGGAACCTGCGACAATATTCTGCCTTTTTGTTTTATAGGTTGGATCGCTGCGGCAATATTCAACTCTTATCCTGCCTTTGAAATCCGGACTGTCCTTCAGGAATCGGAATTCTCCATACGGCACGCTGCTTCCGCTGTCCACGCCGGAGAACCAGATATCTCCACCGCCGCTGAACACGGCTTCAAACGATAAACTGTTTTTATCGATTACTCCGAACCGCGCTATCCCTGAAACGATCGATATATTGCCGGCCAATGTGGAATAC
>JAFVZE010000158.1 GCA_017508315.1 Kiritimatiellia bacterium
CGATCCGTATTATCCGATGTCTCCGACATCATATTGGCCAGCTCTGCGCGGCGGAACTTTTGCGGACTCGTCCACGCCTACGATGGACAACCGGTCAGGATCGCGCCATTACAGAACGTATTCGGTCAATTCAAGTTTTCTTGGCGCCCGTATCGCGATCGTCAAGGCCCCGTAAACTTATAATTGAGAACAAGACAGAAAAAATGAAAAACGACAATGAAATGATCTGGTCGTGCCTTTTCCATTTCGGCACGCATATGTGGTACGACATTCCGGTGGAGAAGGAGAAGGCGCTTTCCGGTTCGACGAGCGGCGTTTACGAGTCGCTCCGCTTCGATGAGAACGTTTGGCGCGAGTGGACCGACGCGATGGTCAAGGGCGGCACCAATATGGTCGTCATGGATATCGGCGAAGGCGTTAAATATCCGAGCCATCCCGAGCTTGCCATCAAAGGGAGCTGGAGCGCCGACCGTCTGCACGAGGAAGTGCTGAGGCTTAAAAAACTCGGGCTGGAGCCGATTCCGAAACTCAATTTTTCCGCCACCCACGATACGTGGCTCGGAGATTACCACCGGATGGTTTCAACGCCCGAATATTACAAGGTCTGCCGCGAAGTGATCGCCGATCTTTACGAGATTTTTGAAAAGCCCCGGCTTTTCCATCTCGGCTACGACGAGGAAACGCATATCCATCAGAAGAATCACAATACGGTGGTGGTCCGCCAGGGCGAGCTTTGGTGGCGCGACTTCCTCTGGTTCGAAAAGACGGTCTCGGATCTCGGCACGAAGCCCTGGATCTGGTCCGATTACATCTGGTGGCACCGCGAGGAGTTCGTAAGGCGCATGCCCAAGCGCGTCATGCAGTCGAACTGGTATTACAATTCCGACAGGATCGATCCGAAACTCCACAAGGGGCCGCAGTCGGAAGAGGCCAAGCGCAACCATTGGGATCAGCGCGTCTGGACCGCCGCATACCAGTGGCTGGAGGATGCGAAGTTCGATCAGATCCCCTGCGGATCGAACTGCGGCAACGACCGCAACTTCGGCGCGGTCGTCGAGTGGGGACGCACCCATGTGCCGCCGGAGCGGCTTAAAGGCTTTTGCATGGCGCCTTGGATTCTCACCCTGCCGCCGAAGCGCGAGAAAGGGCTTCAGGCGATCGATATCGTCCGCCGCGCCCGCGCCGATTTCGAAGCCAAGGGATTCCCGAAAGGTTGAGACGACTGATCGACGGTGGAATAAATGAATATTGCGAAAACTGTTTCTACGCGGCTTTTTTTGCCGCTGGTGCTCGTATCGCCGGTGTTTTTATCCGCAGAGGCCGCGCCTAAGCCGGTCAATGTTGAGGCGGGGGGCGTAAATTTCGTCATTCCAGCCTGCGGCGGACCGTTGAAGATGGTGGAAGGCAAGCGTCAGCAGCAGGTCTTTTCCCTGAATATGCGCGTCGTCGGCGAGAACGGTCTTGCGGCGGTAATGCCGGACTGGAAGAATACCACGGTTGAGACGGTGGAGAATACCGCCGAACGGGTCGTCGTAAGAACCGAGAGCGCGATGCTCATCCGGCAGCTGAACGGTAAAGAGTCCGAGCGCAACTGGGACGCGGCGCGCTTTATCGTCGAGTACGTTTTTCGCAGAAATGTTCCCGGGGTGGTGATGGTGCAGCGCTTGAGGGCGCTGAAGCCGTTCGCGTACCGCAGCTGGAACGTACCGCTTCTGAATGCGTTCAAACGTTATTCTGTGGATGGCGGCGCATTCGCCCCGTATCCTACCACCAAAGAATTCCGGTCGAAGGAAGGCGGATACCGAACGCGGGCCGGGGCTTATGTGCAAGGCGAAACCGAGAACGGCGAGGTCTGGTGGATGGGGCGCGAATTCGCAACTTTCAATCCTTTCGGCGACGGAAAACCCGGCGGTTTTTATGCCGCTCATCCTTCGGCGAGCACCGAGGGCCGCAATATCGCCGCCGGTGAAGAACTTAAGCTTTCGGTTTCGACAGGTCGTGTTCTGGCAAAAGGCGATGTTGAAAAGCTAAGAGCCTTCCGCAAAGGCGGAAACGCGCTTCCGGTCGCCCGATTCGACGGCGATTGGAAGAACGTGCCGGTGGCGGCATGGCGCGGCGAGACGAAGGATTACCGTCCCGTGGCCGGGCTTAACTGGAACGGTGCGAACGATTTAAGTTTTTCGCTTAAGCTCGCTTGGGATGAGCGGCATCTGTATTTTCATGTCGATGTCACGGATGATGTTATCGCCAATACGTTCAGCGGCAAGGATATCGCACTCGGCGATTCGGTTCACGCGGTCATCACCGATGCGAAAGGCGGCAATGCGTTCGACAAGGTTTTCAGCGCCCTTGACGCCCAACGCCGTCCCGGCGGATATGTCGCGGTCTTTTCGGTGCCGTGGGCGGAGCTTAGAGGCGTCTCGCGCGAAAAAGGCGTCCGGTTCAATCTCTGCGTCGCCGATCAGGACCGTGCGGCGAGTTATGACAACTGGATGGGAGTCGACGACGGAATCATGGGCGGGCGCGACCTTACCAAATGCGTCGCGCTTGATTTCTCCGGGGTCGCGCCTGATTTTCAGGCCGAGCGGCCTAAACTGCCTTCGCATGCCGAGATGCTCGTTAAGATCGAAGAGATCGAGCGCATGAACTCCGAGCTGCCGTCATCGACGGATGACGAATACACTTCGTCGCTCAAGGCGATGACGACGTATTTCACCGACTTTATGCGCCGCGATCTGGAGGCGAAGGATTGGCTTTACATTTCGCACCGCAAACGCAAGATCGACGACGCCTACCGCTATTATATGGACGACCGCGTCAACAAGAACGCCGATTATCTTCTGAAGCTTCAGCGCGAACTTGCCGAAAGGCAGAAGCTTCTCGCCGCCGGGAAGGTTAAGCCGATCGTCACCGTCAAGTATCCAGAAGGGGTGCGGCCGAAGGTGGAGGACGGCGGCTTCAAGGTGGATGGAAAGGAATTGCTCCTTATCGGGCCTGACACCTGGACGAATGTGAAGGGATGGCAGCGCGACGACGTGAAAGTCATCGGCGAAACCGGCTTCAACCAGCTGGACGTGTTTTACATCGGCGGCACCAACTACCTTGAGACGGTTAAGATGTGTGAGAAATACGGTCTTTACTGCGCGCACGGGTCGGTTACCGCCGAGTTTACGCCCACGAACCCGCCCGCGTTCGATGATATGCCTATCGAAAAGCAGAACTCCCACCGCGGCGGGATGGGGCATTGCATGGGTTCGCTCGTTCCATCCAATCCGAGTCCCAGATTCGCCTATCAGATCGCTTTCCCCGAGCAATGGGAGCGCAAGTACGAGATGACCGAAGGCTGGGCGGAGGAATTTCGTCGGCATCTTCGCAATAAGTTCGGTTCGCTCACCGCCCTCAATACCGCGCTGGGTTCCGCCTACGCGTCCTGGACGAATATCAATTTCAATGCCGCGCTTAAAGATTCGGCGCTCAAGTATGAGAGCTTTGTGTTCCGCATGGACAGGAATCTCAAGGCCGAACGTTACCGTCAGGA
>JAFVZE010000019.1 GCA_017508315.1 Kiritimatiellia bacterium
GCATAATCGTGCAGAACCGCCGCGGCGACAATTCCGGCTCGATCTGGCTGCACCGTGAAAAAGGTCTGCGCATTACGGTAAGGTAGACTGCCGGGTCGTTAAGCGCCTGCAGCCGCCGGAAATACCGGTCGCGTCGGTTTTACATGCTTAACGGTCGAAATCCGCGCAATGCCGTGTTTTGGTATAATAACGGAACACGTCAAAACTAATTGAGAGGTTATCTTATGTTGCGATTCGGAATGTTCCGATTCAAGTTGTGCGCGGCGGTCGTTTTGACCGCCGGATTGCTGGTGCCGCGCGCGGAAGCGTCCGGCAGGGAATGTATTTCCGGCGTTTATCCGCATCTGGCGATGTTCAACGGCGAGGGCGAATGCGGCACGGGCGCGGTCGTGCCGTGGGCGGGAGATCTCTGGGTCATCACCTACGGTCCGCACTGTCCTGTCGGTTCAACGGATAAGTTATACCGTATCCGCCCCGATCTTACCCAGGAGATTTTCCCGGGCTCCGTCGGCGGCACGCCGGCGAACCGGCTCATCCACCGCGAAACGAACCAGCTGCTGATCGGTCCGTATGTGATCGACGATAAAGGAAACGTGCGCGTCGTTCCGCCGGCGAAGATGCCCGGTCGGCTTACCGGCGCGGCGCGGCATTTGACCGATCCGGCGAACAAAGTTTATGTCGCGACGATGGAAACGGGGCTTTATGAGCTCGATATGCGCAATCTTGAAGTCAATACGCTTATCCGCGAGAACGGGAAAAACGACGGCGAGATAGGAGCGCTACTCAAGAAGCAGGGAATGTGCTGGCCGGTCGGGTGGGAGTCTGCCCCGCGGACGCACGTTCCCGGGTATCACGCTAAAGGATTGGCGAGCGGATTCGGCAAGGTGTTCGTTTCGAACAACGGCGAGGATTCGCCACAGGCGCGTCGCGATCCGTTCGTGCCGTCGGGAGTTCTTGCATGGTGGAACAAGAACGGGGCGGACTGGACTGCAATCCGCCGCTGCCAGTTCACCGAGGTGACTACGCCCGACGGCATTTACGGCAACGAGCACCCAGAGACGAATCCCGTCTGGGCGATGGGATGGGACGCAAAAAGCGTTATTCTGGCCGTCACCACCAACGGCTTGCAGTGGGCGTACTACCGTTTGCCTAAGGCGTCGCACAGCTATGACGGCGCCCATGGCTGGAACACGGAATGGCCGCGCATCCGCGATGTCGGTTTCGGCGACGGAACGCTTTTGGCGACGATGCACGGAACGTTCTGGCGCTTCCCGAAGAATTTTTCGCCCGCCAACGCAAACGGTATCCGTCCGATTTCCACGTATCTGAAGGTGATCGGCGATTTCTGCCGCTGGGGCGAGAGGATCGTCTTCGGCTGCGACGATCAGACGAAGGATGAATTTCTCGGCAAGCGGGGACTTAAAAAGGATGCGCCGCGCTGTGCGCGTTCGCAGTCGAATCTGTGGTTCGTCAAACCCGAAGAACTCGGGTCTTTCGGTCCGCCGTCCGGAGAAGGGTATGTTTATCTGAACGAAGACGTGAAGGCAGGGGACGTTTCCGAGCCTTATCTGTACGCCGGTTACGAGTCGATGCGCTTTTCTTTCACGCGGGCCGACGGTTCTGCGGTGCGTCATGAGCTTTTCCGCGAAGGGGACTGGGTGCGCGTCAAGTGTCTGGAAGACGCGAAAAAGGCGAGCGCCTGTTTCCGCTACGGACCTCGGCAATGCGCCGTTCCGACGCTCGACGCCAAGAAGCCGTACATTGACGTTACTGACGACGGCGGAAAGGTCTGGCGTTTCCCCAACGTCAACGGC
>JAFVZE010000159.1 GCA_017508315.1 Kiritimatiellia bacterium
ATACCATTTTCCCTCGGGAACGTTGAGCGTATCGGTAAACGCGCCGACGAGCAGGTTGTCTCCAAGCATGTATGTCGTCTTGCATTCGTCATACTCGGGAACATCCGGGTAGACGAACGGCAGCGAACGCAATACCGGCCAACCGGTGCGGCTCGCTTGCGCAGAAGCGGTATAGATGTACGGGAAGAGGCGGTAGCGCAGCTTCAGATAAGCGCGGAAGTTGTCGAGCCCCGCCTTGCGCTGATACCACGGCTGAAACCAGTACGCCCAGTTGTTCTGCTGGCTCCAGGTCTGGAGCATACCGAAGTGAAGCGATTTCGGGTTGAAGATCCCCATGTCGCAGCTCTGGTTGGGATGTCCGGACATACCGAGGTTGAGGAGCGACGCGCACGGACGCTCGCCGCCGCCGGTATCTCCCGCCCAGGTCGCGACAAACTGCTGCACGCCCGCGTATCCGCCAGCGGAATAGACCATCGAACGCTTGCCGGTATATTCCTCGAATCCTCTGGACATCTGCTTGTCGTAGACGAGCGGATAAAGGTTGTGGTTCTCTTCGTTGGAAGCTCCGTTCGCCCACTTGCGGTTTGGTACTCCGTTCCATTCCGTAACCTGCTGAGAACCGTCGAGCTTGAAGCACTGCACGCCCTGATCGACGAACTTTTTCAGATGCTCGAACCACGGCATATCGCCTTCCTTGAACTGCGCTTCGCGGGATTTGAGATTCCTGTACACTCCTCCCTGCTTTTCCTTGAAACGAGGGTCTTTGACCTCGCCGGTTATACGGTCGTCTTCCCAGACTTCCGGAAGATCCTTCGGAATGTCGGGCTGAAGACCCGATTTGCGCGCGACACCGGCCGCGCACTGCTCTTCGTAACGGAACAGATCATAGTTGACGCACAGCCACAGCGAAAGTTTGAATCCGATACGGTTCAAAGCTCCAATGAACGTGTGACCGCCTTTCGGAGAAAAGTAAGGGAAAATGAAACGGTCGGGATGCCAGACCTTCCTGGTTGAGCTGTCGTAGAACTTCTGCATCCAGCCAGGCTCAAGCCCGATGACGTCGCAGGGCAGATCGCGGTCGCGAAATTCCATTGCCTCGTCCACAAGCTTGAACATATCAACGTTCTCGTTGCAGACGTAGGTGAAGCCGTAGCCGAAAGCCGGCAGCATCTGCGGGCGGCCGGAGAGACGGGTGTAGATGTCGAGCAGCGCCTTGTAGTCTTTGCCGCAGAAGACGTAGAAATCAAGTTCTCCCTCCGGAGCGGAAGCGACAAGCGCGTCGGGATCGGTCTTGCCCACGTCCATGTAGTTGCGCCAGGTCGTGTTCATGAGAACGCCCCAGCCCTTGGACGTAACGGCCATCGGCATCGGGATGTAGCTGTTGATGTTCTTCACCCAGATTTCATATCGGCCGCCGCGGCGCTGGATGTTATCGCGGCTCACGTCGCCGAGACCGTAGACGCGCTCGTCCTTCACCAGCGGAAAACGCACCTCGTAGCCCTTGCCGGAAATCTTGAGAGCAATGGCGAGATCGGCGGCCGAGACCGACGATTTCAGCCTCAGTACGCCATCCTTGCCTACGGAAACATCCGCCGCCGCGGTCTTCACTCCGTCCGTACGCTTCTTCGCGCCCTTCACCTCCGGCCAGTCGCGCTTCAAAATACCGTAACGGTTGAGTCCGCTCTGCGTCCACACGCCGCTTTTGGACATACGGACCCGGAAGAGGTTGTCGGCAAGAACGTCGACACGGACCTGCGAATCGCGAACCGGCAGTATGACGGAAGTATCTGCGATCTTATCCTGATCTTTCCAATTCGGATTTGCGAAAGCGGTGCACGCACCGAACACAAATACAACCAACATCGCATTTTTCATTTTCTGACCTTTCTTCATCCCGTTAAGAGGACGCAAAGCATATCACTGCCGTCCCAAGCGGGATGGATACCTTTTCAATTCAGCCGAAATGATATCACATCCTGACATTCTCCGTCAACCCTTGCAATTGCGTTATTTACAATAAATTACCCCCCCCCTAACTTTTAATCACATTATACGCGCCAGGTAATAATCTCGTCGGCGATGCGCCCGGCAATATAGGAATTTGCTATACTTTCCTAAACCGCAAAAAGACAAATAAATGAAAGAAGTATCATGATCGGCATAAAACCGTTTATTCTCGCGCTCTCAACCTTCGCAGGCGTCCTGTTGCCCGCCATTGCCGACGTTCCCAGACAAAACACGGTACGTTTGAATGAAATAGCGCGCCTGCTGAACGAAAAACCGGGAGATGCCGCCGCAAACATTTCCAACCGGGAAATCTGGAACAGACTTGCCGCGCTGCCTTCCGCCGCCAGACACCTTCGTTCGGCCGAAGCATTGCTCGACAAGCCGGTTCCGGTCATAACCGGCGAAATGTATCTTAAATGGTACACAACCGATTACGTGAAAGACGCCAAAGCGGTTCCTTATTATGTCCCATTCTGGGCGCGGCGCAACGCGGTCGCTCTGCTGACCACCGCCGAATGCCTGGAAAACAAAGGCCGCTTCCTGCCCAAACTGCAGGAATACCTTCTTGAGATCGCCGCGATGCGGACTTGGGTGCAGCCGTCCCACGATCCCAAACACCTTTGTTTCGACGGCAAGAAACCCGTCATCGACATCGCATCGGCGGAGATGGCGCATACTCTTGCCCTGTCCTGCGACTGGCTGCGCGGAAGATTGCGCTCCGACGTATATGAGAAGGCGGCAAAAGCGCTTGAAAAACAGATATTCACCCCTTACCGCCTTTTCATTTCCGGCAGTTCCGTTCCCTGGTGGTTCTTCGGCGACTCCAACTGGAACGCCGTCTGCCACTGCGGCAGCGTATGCGCCGCGCTTTCGGTTGTTCCCGAGCGCATGGAGCGGGCGAAGTTCCTTGAAGCCGGCGAACGGGGAATCCGCCGTTATCTGCTCGGATTCTATTCCGACGGCGTGTGCCGCGAAGGAATGGATTACTGGAACTACGGTTTCGGAAACTTTCTCCGCTTCGGTCTTACGGTGCGCCGGATGACGCAAGGCCACGTGGATTTCTTCGCCGGCGGACAGGCCGAGCGCAATTTCGCTTTCGCGTTCGGGGGGATGCTGGAACCGTGGATCGCGCCGCACTTCGCCGACGGCGGCGCCAATCCCAATCCGCTGGTGGTGTCGCTCGGCGCGCAGGCATGGCCGAAATACCGGACGGCAAAAAGCGACGCCGTGGATATCTTTGCCGGCGGCATTGTCAATCAGTCGGTACGCATGTTCGAGCCGGACGCGCCCGCGCGGGCGATGGCGGAAAAACGTCAGGACGATCTCCGCCTTCCGATACGCACATGGTATCCAGTCGCCCAGATACTCACCTGCAGACCGGACGACCGACTCACCGGCGGACTTGCAGCGACGATAAAAGGAGGCAACAACGGCGAGCACCACAACCACAACGATCTCGGCTCCTACGCCATTCTCCTCGACGGGGTTGAAATGGCCGGCGATCCGGGCGGAGCCGTCTACACCAAGACCACCTTCACTTCCAGACGGTACGAAAATCCGATGATCAACTCGTTCGGCCATCCGGTTCCGGCGGTTGCCGGGCATCTTCAGCGCGACGGCGCCAAATTCTCGACAAAAACCGTCAAAACAGATTTCTCCGAAAACCGCGACAGTATCGTGCTCGATCTCACGGGCGCATACGACGTCCCGGAGCTACAGCGGCTCTTGCGCGAAATGACCTACCGGCGCGCGGAACGGTCCGTCTCCATCCGCGACACCGTGCAGTTCTCGAAACCGTCCGCATTCGAGACACCGCTCGTAACGTTTTCTAAAATCGAACGCGGCGCCGACGATTCGCAATGGCTTCTTTCCGCCGGAAAACCGCTCAGAAACCTCTGGTTGAAGATCGAGGTGCGCAGCGGAGGAAAATGGACGGTCCGCCGGGAGAAAATCCCCAACCCGAAAAAGGCAGAGCCGGAGAGGCTGTCGGTGGCATTTCAGAATCCGATCTCCTCGGCCGACGTACAGTTAACATTTTCCCCGGCCGCCGAATAAACGCATTCATCGGAAGTGATGCCGCTTATGTCAGCCGGCAGTGAGCTTATCTGAGAGGGAAATCTAGCACCAAGCGTCATGCGGAGCGTCTACCGCCGCACATCCTTTACGAGTTTGCCGTCGCGCATGACGAGTTGACGCTTCGCGTAGGCTGCGATATCATCTTCGTGCGTAACCATGACAATGGTGATTCCCTCGCCGGAGAGTTCGGTGAAAAGCTGCATTATCTCAATTGAACTCTTCGTGTCGAGATTGCCCGTGGGCTCGTCGGCGAAGAGAACCGGCGGCTCGTTCATGAGCGCGCGCGCGATCGCCACGCGCTGCTGCTGGCCACCGGAAAGCTGCGCCGGGGTGTGGCCGGTGCGGCCGCCCAGTCCGACACGCCTTAAAAGTTCCAGCGCCCGGCGGCGGCGTGCGGAAAACGTCAGCCGCCCCATGTAAAGATCGGGAAGTTCCACCTGCTCCACCGCCCGTGTGCGCGGCAGCAGATTGAAATTCTGAAAGACGAAACCCAACTTGCGGTTGCGGATGTGCGCAAGCTCCGTGCGCGAACGCCGGGCGACTTCGATTCCGTCAAGGAGATACGAGCCGGAAGTCGGAGTGTCCAAACATCCGAGAATGTTGAGCATCGTCGACTTTCCGGAACCCGACGCACCCATGATCGCGACGAACTCTCCCGAATCGATGGTGAGCGAAACGCCGTCAAGCGCGTGTACCGGCTCATCGCCGATAGCGTACGTCTTGCGCAAATCGCGTATCTCTATCAAATGTTCCATCTTGTTTCTTCTCCGTTCGTCGGCACCGGCCGCCGACAACCGACAACCTTCCGCTACTTCTTCGGTTCCGGCGCCGTCCCCTTGGCGGTCGGGCGACTGCGCTTGGGCGCGAACGGATTTACGGTCTCGTCGCCCGAACGCTTCATCGTCTGCAGAGTCTCGTAACCGATGACGGCCTCCCTGCCTTCGAACCTGTCGCCGCCCTTCAATTCGGTGAAGGCATCGTCGGAAACCCCCTCCTCGACCATGTGATATTCCAGTCTGCCGTTTTCACCGACGAGCCAGATTTTGCGCCCGCGCTTGACCTCTCCTTCCGGCATATCCTCCTTCTTCGGCCGGAAGCGGAACGCGGCGGCGCTCACCACCACCGTATTCTCGGCCCGCGCGGTCTCGATCGACAGCGTCGCGGTCATGCCCGGGAAAAGCATTTCACCCGGATTCTCCGCCTCGATGATGATCGGATAGGTGACGACATTGTTGGTCGTCGTTGCGGCGCGGCGTATCTGCTTGACGCGCCCCTTGAACCTGCGGCGGTACGCATCGGCGGTGAATGTCACCGGCTGCCCGACCTTGATGTTGCCGACATCCGCCTCGGGAACGGTCGCCTCAACCCAGACCGTCTTCAGGTCTTCGGCGATGGTAAGCACCGGAACCGCGTTCATCGAAGAAACGACGGTTTCGCCCTCCTCCACCTTGCGGTCGATGACGATTCCGTTCACCGGCGAGACGATGGTGCAGTAATCGAGATTCGCCTTCGCCTGATCGGCCGAAGCCTCGCTCTGCCGCACCGAGGCCTCGGCGCTGCGCAGCGACGCCTTCGCGCTTTCAAGGCTCGCACGCGCCTTCATGAGCGCTTCCTCCGCGCCGTCGAGATCGGCCACCGGCGCGGTTCCCTTGCCCACGAGCGCCTTTTTCCGCGCATAGGTCTTTTCGGCGAGAGCCAGTTCCGCTTCGCAGGACTTGACCGTCGCCTTGCGCACCTGCACGTTGGCCTGGTTCACGTGCAGCTGGGCGACCGCGCTCTTGTAATTGGCGGAATACACCTGCGGATCGATGAGCGCGACCACCTGCCCGTTGGTGACGACGGAATTGTAGTCGACGAAAAGCTTGATGATCTTGCCGTTCACCTGCGCTCCGACCGGTATACCGTTTTTCGCCTTGCGCGGCGTCACGGTCCCCGTCGCTTCGACCGTCCTTACCACATCGGAGCGGGTTATGGGCGCGAACCGGTAAAGCGGCTTCTTCTCGCCTGAATTCATTTTCCCGCACCCGGCGAGCGCGAATGCGCAAATCGCCGCGAGAACGACCGAACGTGCTTTCATTTTACCTCCGTGATTTTCTTCTCAGTCCACACCGGCACGCGTCCCGTCGTGCGGAAAAGTTTTGCCTCCGCCGTCTGTCCGCGGTAGAACGCCGAAATCCGGCTGCCGAGCGCGGTGGTGTAGGCCGAAACCGACGACGTGAAATCGATACGGTCGGCATCGCCCTCGAGATACTGCATCTTGACCGTCTTGAGATTCTCCGCGGCATCCGCAAGCGATGCGCCGGCGGTTTCTCTGGCCTTGACGGCGTTGTCGCGCTCGGCGATCGCGATCTCCAGCGCACGCGACAGCCGCTGCTCCTCCTCGTCGACGGCGGCGGCCGCGCTTTTCATCGCCACGACCGAGCGGTCGACCGCCGTCGTCTTGCGGAAACCCTGGAAAACCGACTGGACGATATTGATGCCGCCGCGCCAAATCCACATCGGATCCGTCCATCCGAGCGAAGTCGTCGCCGAAACGCTCGGCAGCAGATCGGCGAGCGCGTAATCGACCTTCGCGCTCGCGGCTCGGAGTTTGGCACGGGCGACCGCCATCGCCGGCGCATTGGTGCGGGCCGGAACGAAGGCCTCGCCGAAAGTGTAGCGGCTGTCGGAAAACGCCTGCCGCACCGAAGCGAGAGCTTCGCCCGGGGCCGGCAGAAGCGCCGAGGCATCGGCGCGCTCCGCATCTACGCCGAGCGCGAACATCAGTTCCGCGAGCGCGACCGTGACATCGTTCGAGGCGGCGACCGTAAGCTCCCTGGCCTGGGAAAGATCGAGCCGGGCGCGGGTCACGTCGAGCATCTGCGCCTCGCCGGCGTCCAGAAGATCGCGCGCGCGCCTCAAATGCTCCGCGTATTCGAACTCGTTGGTCATGGCGACCTCAAGCAGCGCCGACTTCTCATGAACCGCGAAATAGGCCCCGGCCACCTCCTCGAAGACCGAAAAACCCGTCTCGGTCAGATTCAGTTCGGCGGCGATCAGATTCTCGCCTGCGGCCTCCGCCGCGGCGCCGTAGCGACCGAAATCGTATACAAGCACGCCGAGCGAAAGCGAACCGGAAAACGTCCCGTCGGAAGAAAACTCGATTCCGTCCAGATGGCGGCTCTGTTCGCTGACGACATCGTAACCGGCGTTGCCGGTGAGTTTCAGGCTCGTCCACGGTGTTTTCGAGACTATCGGCGCATCGGCTGCAAGCTGCTTGAGATTGAGCTTCGCATCCTCTACCGCAAGACGCGCGGCAACCACGCTCGGACGGTTGGTCATCGCGAAATCCACAAGCCAGGAAAGCGGACGATTCCGCAGATCCGGAGGCGCGGCGACACTTTCACTCTCCCCTCTGCCTCTCGCCGACACCTCGTCCTGCGCCTTTCTCGCCCGGGTGAAAACCGAGCATCCTGCCGCCGACACGGCAAGCAGGATAACTATAAACCTAAACACGGATGCACCCTCTCTGCAGATTTCAGTTTTTAAACACGACAGGAGGAGTCCCTTGAACCTTGTCGCAGGCCTGATGCCAGTCGCGCTTCAGTTCGAAAAACGCCTTTCCGGCCTTGTTCTCGGTCTGTATGAAGAAGACCCGGCAGTGCCCGGTGCGCAGATTCGCGCGCTGATCGGTCCGCATGGCCCCCTCGTGACCGAACCAGTCGCCGTAAAGCCAGCTTCCGACGGTATACGGATTCGGAAGCGCGCAAGGAGTCTGCTTGACCGCGAATATCGTATCGAAGGTTTTGCGGGAAATGATCCTCCTGCCCTTCCGCTCGCCGTGATGCGCGAGCATCTGCGAAAATTTGACCATGTCGCGGGGAGTCGAAAAAAGCCCGCCTGAAGCGGCCGGATGTATTTTCGCCTTTTTCGGGAAAACAAGCTGTTTGGCGCAACCGTCGGATGCCGGGCGCAAGGGCTTGTCGTCGGAGGTGTAAGCCTTGACCAGACGCTTGAGCTGTTCTTCATCCGGGGTGAAAGTCGTATCTTTCATCCCGAGCGGGTCAAGTATCTTCAGTTTAAGATACCGCTCGTAGGGCATTCCCACGGCGATCTCCAGACACGCCGCGGCGGAGCAGATCCAGGAATTGCCGTAGCGGAACACCTCTCCCGGCTCCGCCTTCAGTTTCGTGGCGGCAAGTCTACGCGCCACCTCGCGCAGCGTAATGTCGCGGTCGACCACCCCCAAGCCCTGATCGAAACCGCTGACATGGGACATAAGATCGCGCACCGTCAGCGGACGCTTCGGTTTTGAACCGTCCTCTTTCCTGACATCCGCGAATTCGGGAAGATACTTCGAAACCTCGTCGTCGAGCGACATCTTCCCCTCGTCGATCGCGCACATTATCGCCGCGCCGGTGAATGTCTTGGTCATGGAGAAAACCGCAAAAAGGGTATCCGGCGACATCGGCACCCTGTTCTCCATGTCCGCCCAGCCGACGCAGTCGAACTTCTCGTTGCAGTCGCGGTCGCTCATCACGCTGACCGCCCCGGCGATCCGTCCGGAATCGACATAACCGCCCAAAACGTCGCGCACGGCATCGTCGTCCGCCCGGCAGAATCCGGCGGCGACAAAGATCACCGCCACCGCAGAGATTGTTTTTTTCATAGGCGACAATGATATCAAACGGCTATTGCGACTGTCAAGCGGGACGGCTCGCACCGCCCTCGTCTCCGCCATCGTAAAGGCGGTCACTGCTTGAGCGACGCGCCGGTCGAGGCGTTGCCCACGAACGCGGCGTAGCGGCCGAGCCAGCCGTCTTTGATGCGCGGCGCCCACTTCTTCGCCCTCTTCGCGCGCGCTGCGATCTCCGTTTTGGAAAGCTTCGCGTTGATCGCGCGATTCGGAATGTCGATCGTGATTTCATCGCCGTTCTTCAAAAGTCCGATAAGCCCGCCCTCGGCCGCTTCCGGCGAGACGTGGCCGACGCAGGCGCCGTGGGTGGCGCCGGAAAAGCGGCCGTCGGTGATGAGCGCGACCGATTCGCCGAGCCCCGCGCCGATTATGTAGGACGTGGGCGCGAGCATCTCCTGCATGCCGGGGCCGCCCTTCGGCCCTTCGTAGCGGATGACCACCACGTGCCCGGGTTTCACCCTGCCGCCGAGAATCCCCTCGCAGGCCTCTTCCTGACTGTCGAAGCAGATGGCCTTGCCGGTGAACTTCATCATCGAAGGCGCCACGCCGCCCTTCTTGACGACGCTGCCGCGTTCGGCGAGATTGCCCCACAGCACCGCAAGGCCGCCGTCCTGCGAATAGGCGTTTGGCACGGTGCGGATCACATCATCGTCGGCGATCTTCGCCGCGCGGATCTGCGCGCCCAGAGTCTTGCCGGAGACCGTTTTGCAGTTCAGATGCAGGAACGGGCGCTTCGCCCCGGCCGAAAGGCGTTTCAGGATGGCCATGATGCCGCCGGCGCGGTCCACGTCGGCGACGTGGTAGTGGCCGCTCGGCGCCACCTTGCAGAGATAGGGAGTCGCCGCGGAAATCTCGTTCATGCGCTTGAGGCTGTATTCGACGCCGGCTTCGCGGGCGATGGCGAGCGTATGCAGAACGGTGTTGGTCGAGCCGCCCATCGCCATATCGAGCGAGAGCGCGTTGTCGAGCGAGTCGCGACTTACAAGCTCGCGCGGCTTCGGGCCGCCCGTCTTCGCCATCTTGACGGCGCGGCGCGCCGCTTCGCGGTAGAGTTCCCTGCGCTTGGGATCGACGGCGAGCACCGTGCCGTTGCCGGGCAGCGCCAGGCCGAGCGCCTCGTAGAGACAATTCATGGAATTGGCGGTGAACATCCCCGAGCAGCTGCCGCAGCCGGGACACGACGTCTCCTCTACGCGCTCTAAGTCCTTGGCCGACATCTTGCCGGCGTTCTCCGCGCCGACCGCCTCGAAGACGGTGTTGAGGTCGGAATCCTTGCCGGTCAACGGATGTCTGCCCGGCGCCATCGGTCCGCCGGAGGCGAAAATCGTGGGGATGTTGACGCGAAGCGCGCCGATGAGCATCCCCGGGACGATCTTGTCGCAGTTCGGGACACAGATCATCGCGTCGAAGCAGTGGGCGCGGGCGATCGATTCGACGCTGTCGGCGATAAGCTCGCGGCTCGGCAGCGAGAATTTCATCCCCGAGTGGGCCATGGCGATTCCGTCGCAGACGGCGATGGTGTTGAACTCCATCGGAACGCCGCCGGCTTCGATCACGCACTGTTTGAGAAATTCGCCGACCTTGTTGAGGTGGCAGTGGCCGGGCACGAAACTTTCGTAGCTGTTGCAGATGCCGATGAACGGCTTTTTCATATCCTCGCGCTTCATGCCGCAGGCGAAGAGGAGACTACGGTGAGGTGCGCGTTCCTTGCCTTTTTTGATCTGGTCGCTGGTCATTTCGAATTTCCTTTCCTGAAGAAGTATATTTTGTTCTCGGTGCCTTTCAAAAGCCGCGAGATGTTGGACTTGTGTTTGACGACGACGAAAATGCCGATAAGCGAAACGATGATTTTAACCGCAAGCAACGCCGGACAGAACCATATCGAAACGGCGAGGAACGTCGCCGCGCCACAGCTGCCGAGCGAAATGTAGTTGGTCGAAGCGAAAAGCGCGATAAAGACGAGAAACGCGATGCCGACGAGACCTGGTATGAGAGCGACAAGCATGCCGAAAGCGGTCGCCACGCCCTTGCCGCCGCGGAATTTCATGAAGACGGTCAGCGTATGTCCGATCACGCAGCTCAAACCGACCGCGATCGGCAGCCATTCCGCGCCGGCGGCGAAAGTTTTCGCGGCGAACGTCGGCAGAAAGCCCTTCAGAAAGTCGCAGAGAAACGCCAGAAGCCCCCACTTTTTGCCGACCGTGCGGAATACGTTGGTCGCCCCGATATTCTTCGAGCCGACCGTGCGCACGTCGACGCCGCGCATTTTCCCTATGAGAAAACCGAACGGAACCGAGCCGACAAGATAAGCGCCGAGAAGCCAGACGACAAATATCAGCGTGTTTTCCATTATGCGTGATCCTTTCCTATGTATTCGCACGGGGCTTTTTTCGCGCAAAGCCCCTCGATGAAGCGCACGCCGTAGACGACATGCGTCAAAAACACCCCGACGGCCGTGAGAAGC
The DNA here is from genome assembly GCA_017508315.1 of Kiritimatiellia bacterium. Classification (GTDB taxonomy): domain Bacteria; phylum Verrucomicrobiota; class Kiritimatiellia; order RFP12; family UBA1067; genus UBA1067. The sequence continues at coordinate 11,223 of JAFVZE010000159.1, forward strand.
CATGTCAGAGGATTGAAAGAAAACGTCGTGAGAACGACCAGCGCCGCGTACAGCGCGTAGAGCGGCCAGAGCCACCAGATGAACGCGAGCCCCGCGACGAACGCCGAGGGCACGAAATACGAAAACCTGGCGGAGTTCGACGGAAAGCGCTTGACGAAATAGCCGCGGTGGAACGCATAGCGGCCGAGCTGCCTGAGATGCGGCGCGAACAGGGCGCGGCGGTGATGATAGACGATGACCCAGGGGTCGTAGACTATGCGCAGCCCCGAATCGACGATATCCTTGCAGAGAAGCGTATCTTCTCCCGGCCAG
>JAFVZE010000160.1 GCA_017508315.1 Kiritimatiellia bacterium
GGTGCCGTTCAATTTATGGTATAATTGAAACCGATGTCAAACGGAGAGATGTTTATGCCGCATAATATGCGAAACGCAACGATAGAGCGGAACACGAAAGAGACGAGGATAAAACTCGATCTTGCGCTCGACGGCGCCGGATCGGGAGAGATCGACACCGGAATCGGGTTTTTCGACCATATGCTCGAGCTCCTCAAAAAGCACGCGCTCGTGGATCTTTCGGTCAAAGCCGAAGGCGACCTGAAAGTCGACTACCACCACACGGTCGAGGATGTCGGGCTGGTTTTCGGCCAGGCGCTCAACCGGGCGCTGGGCGAACGCAAGGGGATCGTCCGTTACGGTTTTGCGTCGGTTCCGATGGACGAGGCGCTTTGCGAAACTTCGCTCGATCTCGGCGGACGTCCTTTTCTCGTGATGCAGTCGGCGATGAAGCATATGTTCGTCAGGGATTTCGAGGTGAAACTCGTGGAGGAATTCTTCCGCGCCGTTTCCGTGGAGGCTCGCGCGAACATCCATCTTCGCCAGATCTACGGCGACGAGGCTCATCACGTGTGCGAAGGGCTTTTCAAGAGTTTCGCGAGGGCGCTTCGTCAGGCGGTTGCCATTGATCCCAAGGAGACAGGAATACCAAGCAGTAAAGGAGTGATATGAACAGACGTGAATTTCTACTGGCATCCGCGGCGGCCGCGGGATTGTCGGGATGCGCTTCGCTTTCTTCCAAGCCCGAGGGCGGAAGGATTCTTTACGGAGCTTGCCGACCGTTCGGCGACACCAAGCTTATGAAGTCGATCGGTTATGACTTCTTTGAGTGCAACGCGTCGTCGACGTTCATTCCGACCAAGGGAGGTGACGACTGGAAGCGCCAGAAGGAAATGCTTCTTTCGCTTCCGCTTCCTCTGCGCAGCAGCAACGGTTTCATTCCCGGCACGTTCCGCCTTACCGGTCCGAAGGCCGATTTCGCTCCGGCGCTCGATTATGCCGAAACCATCCTTCGCCGCGCCGAAGAGATCGGCACCAAGACCATCGTCTTCGGTTCCGGCGGCGCGCGCAACGTTCCCGGCGATTTCACGGCCAAGGACCGCAAGCTTCAGCCGAACCTTGAAGAAGGTACGGCTCAGTATACCGAGTTCTGCCGCCAACTCTGCAGGCGTGTTTCTGATCTGAAGACGGTTTCGATCGTTATTGAGCCGCTCCGTCCGAACGAGTCGAACATCATAAACTACGTATGGCAGGGCGTGCAGATATGCGACGACGTGAAGTCTCCGCGTCTGCAGATGCTCGCCGACATCTTCCACATGATGATGGGCCGCGAGACCGCCGACTCCATCCGGCTGGCCGGTTGCATGCTCAAGCACTGCCATATCGCCTCCTACGGCACGCGGCAGTTCCCCGGCAGCGATCCGGCGACCGTCGCTCGTCTGCGTCCGTATTTCGCCGCGCTCAAGGACATCGGCTATACCGGCGGAGTCAGCTGCGAATGCGGCTGGGGCGCCAAGGGTGATCTTGCCAAAAACCTTGAAATCGCGCTCAAGACGATGAAAGGGCTTGAGGCGTAAAAGTTGAAACCGGCGCCGTTCCGCATAAAACTCAGGACTGAAAAGCTCGCCACGGGGAAGATCGGTCGGCTGATCGTGGAGTACTCGTGGCCCGCGCTGGTGGCGATGAGCCTCAACGCGCTTTATGCCGTGGTGGATCGGTTTTACATCGGACGCGGCTGCGGCGAAGCGGCGATGGCCGGGCTCACGCTCGCTTTTCCGGTGATGATGCTCTTCGGAGCTTTCGGCGTGTTCGTCGGGGCGGGACACGCCGCGTTGCTGTCGATCAAACTCGGGGAAAAGGATCGCGTCGCCTGCGAAAAACTGCTCGGCGAACTGGTGGCTCTCAAATTTCTTTTCTTTCTCGTTCTGCCGCCGCTCGTATTTTTCAATCTCGACACCGTGCTGGGCTGGTGCGGCGGCGACAAAGTTAGCGCCGAGGCCTTTGACTGCGCGGTGAAGTATCTCCGTCTGGTGGTTTTCTCGCATCTGTTCTCCCATCTCGCCTTCGGGTTTTCGGCGATGATGCGCGCCGAAGGCGGCGCCGTAGAGTCGATGATGTGCATGGTGGTGGGATTCGGTCTTAATCTTGTTCTTGATCCGATACTGATATTCGGTTTCGATATGGGAATCGGGGGGGCGGCCTGGGCGACCAATGCGGCGATGGCGGCGAGCTGCTTTTATGCGCTTTCGTATTATCTTCGCGGAAAGTCCGCGGTCAAGTTTAGACTGCGGCGCATCGGCATCTACCGCGAATATCTTGTCCGGGCCTCCGGTATCGGATTCGCGCCTTTTCTGCAGCACTTCCTCGGTTCTGCCATCAACGTTTCGCTGGCGGTCGCCTTCGCCAAGTGGGCGGCGGACGAGACCGAGGCGACTATGCAGATAGCGTCGCTCGGCGTGCTTCAGAGTATGCTCATTTTGATGCTTATGCCGGTTCTCGGCGCCCAGCAGGGGCTTCAGCCGATAATCGGCTACAACTGGGGCGCACGCAACTACCGGCGGGTGCGCGAAACGGTTATGACCGGTCTTTGGATGACGACGGCTCTGGTGGTCGCAGCCTGCATAATTCAAACCGTTCCGCCGCTGCCGGAGCTGATGGCGCGGATGTTCGTCTCCTCCGGCAATCCGACTCTCCTGAAGACGGCCGCATCGGATTTGCAGATATGCAACTGCATGCTTTGGTGCATATCGCTCAATATCGTGGCCACTACATATTTCCAATCCATCGGCAAGCCGGTGGTGGCGATTGTTCTTTCGACGCTCAGACAGGGTTTTTGCATATTGCCGGTAATCTGGTTTCTGCCTTACCTTATGGAGAACAGGACGTTGGCGATATTGCTTTCAATGCCAGTTTCCGACATTGTCTGCTGTCTTTTGACGGTTGTTCCTTTCTCTTTGCACATGCGCTTCCTTTCCAGGGTGAAGCAAAAATGATACGATGAATTGATAATGGCAACACTTCCACACCGGCAACATGGAAAGGTGTAAACGGCAGACCTTTAGGGCGCAAAAATGGTATAATAACAGTCAATCGAACCAACGAGGAAGCATTCAATGATAGACATCAAGAAACTCCGTGAGGAATTCGACGCTACCGCCGCGGCGCTCGCCCGGCGCGGCGTGGAAAAGGCGGTGCTGGAGAAAGCCCGCGATCTTGACGCGAAGCGCCGCGAACTCATCGCCGAGACCGAGACTTTGAAGGCCAAACGCAACGCCGCGTCGAAGGACATCGGCCGCATCGCCAAGGAGGGCGGCGACATCGCCGCCGCGAAGGAGGAGATGCGCAAGGTAGGCGACCGGATCGCCGAAATTGACCGTGAACTTTCCACGGTCGAAAGCGAACTTAAAGAAACGCTTCTGATGGTGCCGAACATCCCTGCGCCGGAGATTCCCACCGGCATGGATTCTTCCGCCAACGTCGAAGTGAAGAAAGTCGGCGAGTGGAAAGATCCCGATTTCGAGATTCTCGACCATATGGCGATCGGCGAAAAGCTCGGCATCTTCGATTTCCCGCGCGGCGTCAAGCTCACCGGCACGGGCTTTCCCGTCATTCTGGGGCAGGGCGCGAAGCTCCAGCGAGCGCTGATCCAGTATATGCTCGATCTCCACTGTGAGAAGCAGGGCTACACCGAGATGCTTCCGCCGTTCGTCGTCAATTCTGAGTCGATGACGGGTACGGGGCAGCTTCCCAAGTTCACAGAGGATCTCTACCACTGCCAGATCGACGACTTCTGGCTCATCCCGACTGCGGAAGTTCCGGTCACCAACTTCTACCGCGACGACATTCTCGCGGCGAAGGACCTTCCCGTGAAGCTCACCGCCTACACGCCGTGCTTCCGCCGCGAAGCGGGCTCGGCGGGCAAGATGACGCGCGGAATGCTCCGCGTCCACCAGTTCGACAAGGTGGAGATGGTCAACTTCGTCCATCCCGATACTTCGTTCGATCAGCTTGAGATTCTCGTCGGCGAAGCCGAAGACGTCCTCAAAGGATTGGGCCTCCACTACCGCATTCTTCAGCTCTGCTCGGGAGATATGGGCTTTTCGGCCGCCAAATGCTACGACCTCGAACTGTGGGCGCCGGGCGAGAAGCAGTGGCTTGAGGTTTCCTCCTGCTCCTGCTTCACCGATTATCAGGCGCGGCGTCTCAACTGCCGCTTCAAGGACGCCGACGGCAAGACGAAGCTCTGCCACACCTTGAACGGTTCGGGCGTGGCGCTGCCGCGTCTTATGGTCGCGCTCCTGGAGCAGCACCAGAACGCCGACGGCTCGGTGACGATCCCGGAAGTGCTCAGACCCTACATGAACGGGCAGGAAAAACTTCTTCCCGTGAAATGAAAAGAGCGGTTGTGATGCTCTCGGCGGCGCTTGGCGCCGCCGCCGCTTTTGCGGAGGTCGTTTTCGACGCCGGCGCGGATCTGCGCGTGCGTCAGGAATTCTACGACAATGTGATGGGACTTCCCGGCGGCGGACTTCAAAGCAAGTCACCGTACGGGAAATACGTCAACCGTATGCGATTCCGTCCACGGGTGTGGGGCGAGGTCAAATTCGGAGACAAGTTGCGGATTTATTCGCGTCTCGCCGACGAATTTCGCTGGAATGTTCAGCCGAACACGCGCTCGAGCGTTTTCCCCGACGAGATCTTCCTTGACAATCTGTTCATCGAAAGCAAGGGTCTTTTCGACGGCTTCCTCGATTTTACCGTAGGGCGTCAGGATATTTACAATCTCTACGGACTTGACCATATTTTCCAGGACGGAACTCCCGGGGACGGTTCTCGCTCGCTGTATTCGGACATGGCGCGTTTCACGCTCAACTTCGAAGACGATTCGAAGCTTGATTTCTTCGCGCTTTACGATCACGACGACAACCATCTGCGCTGGGGTTCGCGCCGCAGCGACCACCGTTCGCTCACCGGCCTTGGGGAGCCTGACGCGGAAAGTGAGCGCGATGAATGGGGTTTGGGCGCGATCTGGTCGTCTACACTGGCCGAAACTCTGCCTTATCAACTTTTTGTCATGCACAAGAATACCGCCTCGTACAGGCGCGGGAACTTAAAGCGCCCGTCGACGCGCCGTGAGCTTGCCGGTATCAAACTTACGCCGCAGCTCACCGACGAGTGGTCGCTGGAATTCGACGCGATGGGGCAGATCGGCGAGAACGGCAGCGGCGATACGCTCTACGGCTGGTCGGGCTATTCTGGAATCAGCTGGAAAAGCGCGGACGGGTCTTCGGTAAAACCGTTCGGTTCGCTGGGTCTTGTTTTCATGAGCGGATCGAAGGATACCGCCGAAATCGACGGCGGCCACGGCGCTTGGGACCCGATGTGGGCGCGCGCGGTGCGCTACAGCGAAATGTTCTCGTACGGTCCGCAGTACGGCGTTTGCTGGTGGAGCAACCTCATGTACGCGAGATTCGACGCCGGGCTTGAGTTCGGACGCAGACACGATCTGACGATTTCCACCGGTCCCATGTTCGCCATGGCGGATGACGAGCTCGGCGGCGACGACGGGAGTTTCAAAGGATGCCTGCACACCCTGCGCTATAACTTCCCCCTCATGCTCGCCGATAAATCGAAGGGCGAACGCTTCGAGATTCTCGGACATATCCACGCCGAACTTTTCAATCCCGGCGATTATTTCGCGAGCGACCGCCCCGCCTACTTCCTGCGCTGGCAGGTGGAATTCAAGTTCTGATCGATGCTGCTCTTAACGCTATCGCTTTTAGCCGCAATGTGGTTTCCGGCCGAAGGCTGGCGGGAAAAACGCGATCCGTCGGCGAGTCCGAGAGCGGTGAAGGGCGGCGCTATCCGCTTCAACGGCGGTCAGTGGCCGAAGAGTTTCAACGCGTATGTCGACAACAATTCGTATACGCGCATGACCTTCGATCTCATGTACGAGAATCTGCTGACGATGGACAGCGATTCTTTCGAGTTCGAGCCAGGGCTTGCGCGGCGCTGGAGCGTCTCCGGCGACGGGCGGGAATTCGTCTTCGAGCTTGACGGGCGCGCGCGCTGGTCGGACGGTAGACCTGTCACCGCCGAGGATGTCAAATGGACGTTCGACGCGGTCATGGATCCCAAGAGCGACACCGGACCGTGGAAGACGATCTTGGGGGCATTTGAAAGCCCGGAGATAATCTCCAACGGCTGTGTGCGCATCCGCAAAAAGGGCGATTCGCCCAAGGATTGGCGCGATCTCGCCAACTGCGCGTTTTTTTCGATTCTGCCGAGTCATGCGTTCAAGGGAAAGGATTTCAACAAACTTGAATTCGTCGGCGCGCCCGTGTCGTCGGCGTACCGCCTCAAGCGCGTGCAGGAGCAGATTGAAAGCGAATTTGCCCGCAACAAAAACTGGTGGCGGCGCGACTTCGCCTCTTCCCGCGGCGTATGCAACTTCGACAACATAGTTTTCCGCTACTACGCCGACAACGAAAACGCGTTCGAGGCGTTCAAACAGCGCGCGATCGACGTTTATCCCGTCTATTCAGCGCGGATCATGAATTCGGAGACCAAGGGCGAGAAGTTCGCGCGCAACTGGATTCTGAAGCGGCGCGTACGCAACCGCGCTCCGATCGGATTTCAGGGTTTCGCGATGAATATGCGCAAGGCGCCGTTCGACAGACTGGAGGTGCGTCAGGCGATGGCCAAACTTCTCGACCGCGAGACGATGAACCGCACGCTCATGAACAGCGAGTATTTTCTCCTGCGAAGCTACTATACCGATCTTTACGACCGCGAACATCCGTGCGAAAACGTTTTCTGGAAATACGACGTCGAGGGAGCGAAAAAGTTGCTCGCGAAAGCCGGGCTCGCCAAGGGTTTCAAGTTCCGCTTCCTGTCGCGCTCGCAGGGCGAGGACAAGTTTCTCTCGCTTTTCGCCCATTCGTTGCGGCAGTGCGGCATCGAGATGGAGATCGTGCGCAAGGATTTCGCCGGCTGGATGCGCGACATGGATTCGTTCAATTTCGAAATGACCTGGGCGGCGTGGGGGGCGTCGCGCATGCGCAATCCGGAGATGCTCTGGCACA
>JAFVZE010000161.1 GCA_017508315.1 Kiritimatiellia bacterium
GCCTTATGCGCACCCGAAACCGGTGGTCGTCTACGGAGCTTCGATGGTGCACGGCTTCTGCTCGTCGCGGCCCGGAAACATCTGGACGTCGGTGCTCTCGCGTATGCTTGATGTCGAAGTCGTGAACCACGGCTATTCCGGTAACGGCAAAATGGAAGAAACGATGCTTGGGGTTCTCGGCGATATCGACGCGGCGGCCTACTGTTTCTTCAACTGCGGACAGAACATGTCGTACGCGGACATGAAGGCGAAGTTCCGGCCGTTTCTGGAGAAACTGCATAAACGCCGTCCCGATGCGCCTATTCTTCTCGGCGGCTATTATTACGTCAACGGTCCGGACGCCTACGATTTCCGCAATCCCAAACGCGATTTCATCCAGGAGCTCGTGGTCGAACTGCGCCACAGCGATCCCAAACTCTGGAGCAACATCCATCATGTGCGCATGGAGGATATGTTCGTCGCGGACGGTGACGGAGCGGTCGACGCCGCCCACCTGAACGACCGCGGCGCCTACCAGGTCGCTCTTGCCTACGCCGACATTCTTCGCAGAGCGTTGAACATCGATTGATTTAAAAAAAGGAGAAAAGCAATGAATAAACCGTTTGCGTTTGCCTTGTTCGCAATGGCCGCGTCGCTGCTGTCAGCGGAAGATCTGCTCTTAAACGGCGATCATACCGTAACGGTCGGAGCCGGTTCGACTCAGACGATCTCCGATAAGGTGACCGGTCCGGGGCGGATAATCCTTCTGGGCGGCGGTACGCTTGTGCTCAACAATTCCGCTAACGACTTTACCGGCGGCGTCATAATTTCGAACGGTGTTCTGCGCGCCGACGCTTCGGGCGCGTTCGGAACGGGGCCGATCTCGCTGGAAGGTGAGGCTGATTGCCGGACGGTGCAGTTTAATGCCACCAAGGGCGTATTCCCGAACAGCATTACGCTGAAAGACAAAACTTCAAGTTCGACATATCCCGCTGTCCACGCCATGCAGCCGACTACGCTCAACGGTGATATTGTCATGGATCCGGCGCTGGCGGCGCAATCCAATTCAAACAGTTTGTATTTGAGTATAGACAAGAGCATGCTTGAGGGCGATACCAATACGGCGATGATGGATGTCAAGGGAGAGTGTAATGTCGGCAACGGGATGCTTATTTTAGCCGGCGGCAGCGATGATAACGTCCATGTCGCATATTATCGGTTGTATGGAAAAATCACAGCCGGAAGATGTACCGCCGGAAATAACGTCAATCGAAAAGGTGCCGTTTATTTATACAACTCCGACAATTCCATTGTCGAGTTGCGCATTGAATCATTTAATCTTCATTGCGGTGCGGAGAATGTATTTTACGGAGCGACAGTGCAGTTTAACTATAATTGGCAGTGGGGCGGAAATCGCAGTCAGGGTTGTTTGTATTGCGGTGGATATAACCAGACCGCCCGTTACTTTCATAGCGGCACTTCGGTTGGTGTCAATCACAATATTTCGAGAAACGATAATGATGCAACCGTGGCAAGCGATAATTTATCCCTCAACCGCTCCGCCGTTATTACATTTATCGGAAAATCCAATGCCAAATCTTATCCTAATGCATATACGCGGCTGATAGGCAATCTTTCTGTGGTGGTCGATAAACTGCCGGATGCCCTCGACACGTATCAACGTTTTTGTTACTTTGAAAATACAATGACCGGCGATTTAACCGTTAAGGGTGGAGATCTTGAACTGAAAGCTGGTGTAACCTTTCCCAGTGTCAAGAACGTGAACGTTTCCGGCGGTCGGCTTTATATGCAGGGCGTCACCAATGCATTGCCGTCGCTCGCGAAAATGACCGTCTCGGGAGGAACGTTCCAGTGCGATGCCAATTGCGTCAATCCCATCAGCTACGGTTTGGCGGACATGCATCTTTCCGGTGAAGGAAAGCTGAAATTCGGCAACGGCATTACCAATACCGTACGCAAACTTTACGTAAACGGCGAATATATGCCGGCAGGCACGTACACCAAGGCGAATCTGCCGGCGATGGAGCCTTCCGGCGACACCGGCGCGCTCGTCGTGCTGCGCGGACGCGCCGGAGCGTTCATGATTGTCAGGTGACGGCAATTAAGAAGAACGGTGATTACGAAAACAGTTTTCCATCCTCGGCTACGAAACGGTGAAGATTGGATATGATGACAAGAAGAAATTTCACGTTGACGGCGTGTGCTTTCGGTTTGTCCGGCACGGGAACGCTTTGCGCCGACAGCGCCGCTCCCGACGAGCGACCGGTTGTGCGTTTCGGGGTCATGACCGATTCGCATTTCGGCGATCTTGATTCGACCAGGCCTCCGCACGAGGTGCGGGCGTTTCGAGAATCGGCGCGGAAATTGCGCGAGTTCGTCGATACGATGAACTCGCGTAAAGTTGATTTCATCGTTGAACTCGGAGATTTTGTCGAACATCATCCGTCAAAAGAGAAATCGCTCGCTTCGCTGGAGAAGATAGAAAGAGAGTTTTCGCGTTTCAACGGTTCGCGCTACCATGTGCTCGGCAATCATGATCTCTCGGCGATTCCGCGCGAGGAGTTTGTAAGACATACCGCCAACGCGGGAGAGGCGAAGGGCAGGGCGCATTATTCTTTCGAGAAGAACACAGTTACGTTCATCGTTCTCGATCACGGTTATTTCGCGGACGGCGTTCCGATGGGACC
>JAFVZE010000162.1 GCA_017508315.1 Kiritimatiellia bacterium
AGTGTTTGAATGTTTGAAATCTGTAGAGAGAGATGAACGATAAACAACAGTTTAAGATGCAGATGGAGTCGCGGACTCGCAAGTTCGCCGTGTCTGTATTTCAGTTTATTGAGTCATTACAACTCTCGCCAAGCATTAAAGTAATTGCCTATCAACTTGGTAAATCAGCGTCGTCAATAGGTGCAAATTACAGGGAGGCTAATAGAAGCGAATCGAAAGAAGATTTTATTCACAAAATCAGCATTGCATTAAAAGAAAGTTCTGAAACCTTGTATTGGTTGGAAATTATTGAGGATCTTGGATATGGGGATGAAAAATTTGCTAAAATAAAGGGTGAATGCGAGGAATTGCTCAAGCTAATGCAAACAATAAACAGAACCCTTAGAACGAAAAAAAAAAGTAACACTCTAACACTCTAACACTCTAACATTCTAACATTCTAACATTCTAACATTCTAACATTCTAACATTCTAACATTCCAACATTCCAACATTTCTTAACCATGAACGCTATTAAAGATATTATCGAAAAGGCTTCGAAACTGAACGGTTCGATCGTTCTGCCCGAAGGTCAGGACGCCCGTGTCATCACTGCGGCCTGCGCTCTTGTCGACCGCAAGATCTGCACCCCGATCGTGCTCGGCACCGCCGAGGAAATTACCGCCGCCGAAGCGAAGGCCGGCCTTTCGCTCGCCGAGCGCGGCATCAAGGTTGTCGATTACACTCAGGGCGATGCGGAGCTTGAAGCGGCTTACCTCGAAGCCTGGAACCTAAAGGAGTCGAAAAAGCCCGCCGAAAAGCAGAAACTTATCGACCTTGCCGCGGCCGAAACGACGCTTCGCGCCAAGCGCATCTACTTCGGCGGCATGATGGTGAAGCTCGGCAGGGTGAACGGCCTTGTCGCCGGCTCCATCGCCTCCACGGGCGATATGCTCCGCGCCGCGTTCCACACCCTCGGCACCCAGCCGGGGGTTAAGACGGCCTCGTCCTGCTTCATCATGGATCTTAAAAAGGCGACCCCGTCCGGCGACAGCGTGCTCGCGTTCGGAGATTGCGCGGTAATTCCCAACCCGAGCGCCGAGCAGCTCGTCGATATCGGTCTTGCAACCGCCCAGACCTACCGGGATCTCACCGGCAACGAGCCGCGTGTCGCGTATCTTTCGTTCTCCACCAAAGGCTCCGCCGGCGGCGAGCTCGTGGAGAAGGTTCAGAAGGCCGTCGAGCTCGCCCGTCCCCGTTTCGCCGAGAAGGGCATCAGGATGGACGGCGAGATGCAGTTCGACGCCGCGATCGTGCCCGCCGTCGGAGAACTCAAGAACCCGAACGGCGAAATTCAGGGTAACGCCAACGTCTTCATCTTCCCCGATCTCCAGTCCGGCAACATCGGCTACAAGATCGCCCAGCGTCTCGGCGAGGCCGACGCGATCGGTCCCAATCTCCAGGGGCTCGCCAAGGCGATGAACGATCTTTCCCGCGGCTGCTCGGCGGAGGATATCGTGGGAACCGTCTGCGTTACGCTTCTTCAGTCCACAACCAAGTGATCGAATCCGAGAGTGACCGCCAACGAACAGCTTGCCCGCGCCCGTGAGGTCTTCGATATTGAAATCGATGGCCTCAGGGCGGTGCGCGATTCGCTCGGAGATTCGTTCGTCCGGGCGGTAGAGCTTATTTCCTCGACGGTCGAAAACGGCGGAATCGTGGTCGTGAGCGGCGTGGGCAAGAACCTGCACATCGCCGAAAAGATGAGCGGGATTTTCTCTTCGACCGGCACCCGCTCGACCGTGCTCAATCCCGTGCAGGCGATGCACGGCGATCTGGGGCTCGTATCTTCGCGCGACGTCTTGGTGGCGCTTTCCTTCTCCGGCGAGTCGGAGGAGGTGGTACGTCTCGTTCCCGCGGTGCGCCGTCACGGGCTCAAGGTGATTTCGCTTACCGGCAGCGGGACTTCCACGCTCGCGAAAATGAGCGACGTCCATCTTTGCGTGCCCTGCGGCGCTGAAGCCTGTCCGTTCGGCATGGCGCCGACCAATTCCACGACCGCCACGATGGCGATGGGCGACGCGCTGGCGATGGTGCTCGTCGAGCGGCAGAAGTTCGCGATCGAAGACTACGCGATGAACCACCCCGCCGGAGCGATCGGCAGGGCGCTCGTCTTGAAGGTGACCGACATCATGCGCACCGGCGAGAGGCTGGCGCTCGTGTCTCCGGAAGCGACGGTGATGGACGCGGTTATGGCGATGACCAGGGCGCAGTCCGGCTCGGCGGTCATCGCCGACGCCGACGGGAAGCTCCTCGGCATTTTCACCGACGGCGATTTCCGCCGCATGATGGGCAAATGTCTAACCCCCGAACATTCGAATATTCCCCCACTCGAACATTCAAACATTCAAACATTCCAACATTCCAACATTCCAACATTCCAACATTCAAACATTCAAACATTCCCCCATTCGAACATTCAAACATTTATGACCGCCTCGCCGCTTTTCGTGCGCGACGACGCGTACGCCGCGGAACTTCTTAAGATTTTCGAGCGCAGGCGGATCGACGATCTTCCCGTCTGCGACCGCGACGGTAAAGTCGTGGGGATCGTGGATATCCAGGATCTTCCTAAAATGAAAGTGCTTTAAAGAAAGGAAATCAAGTCTATGAAAAAACTCCTCATCGCGGCAATGGCAATTTCCGTAGCGGCGTTCGCCGCCGAAGCTCAGGGTTACAGGTCGAAAAAGAAGTCCGGAGCGAAGCAGTCCGCCAAGCAGACCGCTTCCGGTTCCACGGAGCGCGAAATGAAGGTTTCGATCGACCAGTTCCCGCGCACCGGTCAGGGGAGCTGTCTCATGGCTCCCGGCCTGCAGGGCGCGTCGATGATCGGCCGCTGCTACACCAAGCCGCGCAAGTGGATCGTTCTGGAAGCGAAGTACACGACTTACGCCAAGTGGCAGGACCAGCTCACTTTCAACTGGCACGTTCTTCTTGAAACCAAGAGCGCGACCGAGAACAAGGGCAACAAAGAGGGACTTTCCCCGTACAGCTATTTCTCCACTTCCGTAACCTACGCCAACATCCCCGAAGGTTCCCACGCCGCTTCGGTGTGTCTGCCGCCTTCGTATCTCGAGCGCTTCGGCGAGCCCAAAGCGATCGGAATCACCATCGTCAACAAGAACGGCGAAGTTCTCGGAGGCAACTGCGAGAGCGAAATCGGCGGCATCAAGTCCGGCACCCCGTTCTGGGAAGATCAGAACATCATGAACGCCACCAGGGACGGCAAGCCCATGATCGAGCGCCGTCAGGGGCTCGTCGACCGCTCGAAGACGATCTGGGCGCTCGTCAACCCCAACGACTACGAAGATGTGATGCAGTGATAATGTTTGAATGTTCGAATGTTTGAATGTTTGAAACAAAAGTGAAGAGATAAATATGGCAAAACGATTTTTGACCCTTAATATCGGAGCGACGACGGTCTCTCTGGCCGAGTACGAGGCGGGCGCGAAGGGTGCGCTCACGCTCGTCAACTACGGCACGGCGAAGCTCGGCGCTCCGCTTGACAGCGGAAACGCCGGGACCATTCTCTCGCCCGCGCTTCTGGAGATCGTGCGCGAGAAGGGCATCCGGCCCGGCAAGGTCGCGATGTCGGTTTCGGGGCAGATGGTGTTCCCGAAGTTCGCGGCGATCCCGATGGCCGGCGGCGAAGAGAAGTTCGAGCAGATGGTCCGCTACGAAATCGAGCAGAACATCCCCTTCCCGATCGACGAGATGGTCTGCGACCGTCAGGTTCTGGGCGATACCGAAAACGGCGACAAGTCGGTGATGATCGTGGCCTCGAAGGTCGATCAGATCGAGGCGCTCACTTCGGCCGTCGTTTCCGCGGGTTTCTCTCCCGAGCTCGTCGACGTCTCTCCCATCGCGCTGACCAACGCGTTCCGTTTCAACCGTCCCGCGGAAGCCGAGGGGTGCAGCGTCATTCTCGATATCGGAGCCAAGACCACTTCGCTCGTCATCGTCGAGGGCGACAAGCTCTACAACCGTTCGATTCCGGTCGCCGGCAATACCGTCACCAAGGAGATTTCCCAGGCCTTCGGCTGTTCGGCCGATGAAGCCGAGGCGGTCAAGATCGAAAAAGGCTATGTTTCCCTCGGCGGGGTCGCGGAGGACGAGGATGAGGTCGCCGACCGCGTGTCCAAGGTCTGCCGCGCCGTTCTGACCCGCCTCAACGCCGAAATTTCGCGTTCGATCAATTTCTACCGCTCGCAGCAGGGCGGCAGCGCCCCGACCAAGCTCTATCTGACCGGCGGCAGCGCGCTCCTGCCGCAGATCGACCAGTTCTTCGTCGATTCGCTCCAGATCGAGGTCGAGTTCTTCAATCCTTTCGAGTCGGTCGCCGTTTCGCCCAAGGTGAATGCCGACGCGCTTGATGCCGATTGCGCGCTTCTCGCCGCGAGCGTGGGTCTTGCGCTGCACATGACCGGCGCTGCCCGCTTCGCCATCAATCTTCTGCCGCCTTCGATCGTCGCCGAGCGCGCCGAACGCGCGAAGATTCCGGTCGTGGCCGCCGCCGGTGTTCTGCTGGTCGCGGCGTTCGCTCTCGCGGCGCTTGCGCTCAAGAACGAGACCGATGTCATCGTCGCCCAGCGTGACGCTGTCGCCGCGAAGGTGTCCGCGCTTTCCTCGTTCGACCGCAAGATCAAGGCCGCCGAGGAGAAATTCGCTCTTGCCGAAGCGGAAGCCGGTCAGGTGCGCAGGCTCCTCGAGGCGCGCAGCGTCGCGGTCGAGCGCGGCAACGCGGTGCGCAGCGCGCTCATGCCGGGCATGTGGATCGAGAAATGGGAAGGCGGCCGTGTAACCGTCCGATACTGGAAGGACCGCGTCAAACTCACCGGCGGCAAGACCGCCGGCGAGACGGTCGTCGAGAAGCTGAAAGGAAAAAGCGCAGTGGAACCCGGTAGCGTCAAGATCGCGGATATGTCAGCGATCGGCAAGGACGGTCAGGTTGAACAGTTTACCGTGGAGATGAAATTCAAATGAGCAAATCCAAGATAATTCTGGCCTCGGTGGGCGGCGTCATCGCCGTCGCGGTCGTGGCGATGGCCTATTTCGTGTGGAGCGGCTATGCCGCGAAAGTGGCGGCGATCGAGGGCGACGACGAGGGCAACGACGGTCTTGACGGCGTGGTCGCTTCGGCGCAGAAACTTTCGCGCAAGAGCGTGTTCCCGTGCGCGGCGAGCGTGAAGGCCATCGAGTCGAACACGGCGCAGCTTGCGGAGTGGAAAGACTCCGCGCTCAAGCTCGCCGCCTCCGGCGACCGCGTCTATGAAAAGACGACGACCGCCGCGTTCAAGGCGTTCATCGTCGAGGACGCCAAGCGTCTCGCCTCTCTGAAGGGGGGAGTCAACGGCGTGCTCGTGAAGAGCGATTTCGCGTTCGGACCTTTCAAGGGCTATATCGCCGAGGGGCAGATGCCTTCCGATTCCCAGCTCGCCGAACTTCAGCGCCGCTGGGACGATGTGGCGACCGTCACGGAAATTCTCGCCGCCGCGGGCATTTCCGAACTCGTCGACGTCCAGTACAAGGTGAAGGAAGAACCCAAGGAGGAGGAGACCAAGAAGTCCAGGAAGAATGCCCGCCGCGGCAACAGTAGGCGCAATGCGGACAAAGAGGCTTCCGGAGTTTCCGGGCCGGCGGCGTTCTCGTACGTGTTTTCGTTCACTTCCCGTCCCGCCGGCATCGTCAAGACGCTCAACGCCCTGAGAACCGGCGAGCGTTTCACGGTGGTGGAGGATTTCTCGTTTGTGCGCGAGCGCGATGTCATCGCCGAAGCTCTCGGCGGCGACGACAAGAAAGAGGCGGCATCCGGCGGTCGCCGCGGCCGCCGCGGCCGCCGGGCGGCGGTCGAAACCGAAAAGAAGGAAGAAGAGACCAAGAACAGCGGCATCATCACCGATCCTCTGCTCGATTCGCCCTGCAAGGTTCAGATGACGGTCACGGTTTACGACTTCTGTTCGCTTGAGGAGGTCAAGGGCGAGGAGGTGAAGAAATGATTACCCGTTCCGGCAATCAGGGATTTTTGGCGGCCCACTACGACTGGATTCTGGCGGGCGTCGGTGTGCTGGCGCTTGTCGGCGCGGGAACGTTTTACGCGCTCGCTCTCGGCAACGATGCCGACGGGGCGGCCCGGCGGTCGGTAGCGGCGGTGGAGCGTATGCGTCCGCAGGAAACCGGCGTGAAGGCCGTGGACATGAGCGCCTATCAGGCAGCGATCCGCAGCACCAGGAACCCGGTCACGGTCGCGGAGATTTCCGAGAAAAGCGAAAGTTTCCTCGCGAGCGAGCGCCGTGTCGCCTGCAAGAAGTGCAAAAAGGCGATTTCCGGCGATGTGCGCAAGGTTCCGGCCTGTCCGTACTGCGGCGAAAAGCAGGAGCTTGAAAAGAAAGTCGTTCTCGACGGCGACGGCGACGGTCTGCCGGACGAGTGGGAACTTAAGGTGGGTTTGAATCCCGGCGACGCTTCCGACGCGGCTGCCGACAAGGACGGCGACGGTTTCACCAATCTCGAGGAGTTTCTGGCGAAGACCGATCCGGCGAACGCCAAGGATCACCCGGACTATCTCGATTCGCTCAAGATCGTTCTCCCGCTGAAGCCGACGTACATGCCCTTCGTCTTCACCCGCGCGAACAAGATTCCTTCCGGGTGGCGGCTCGAATTCTTCGATGCCTCAAAGCGCAACGACTACGGTCAGATGGGCCGTACCGTCACGGCGGTCATCGGCGAGGAGATCGGAAAATACGGCTTCGTCGTCAAAGGCTATGAACAGAAGCAGGAACGCAAGGCCATCAAGGGCGGCAAGGGAATGCAGAAGATGGTCGATGTCTCCGAAGCCACGCTTCAGCGCAAGCGCGACGGCAAAATCATCAAGCTCGTCATCGTCGCCGACCGTCAGGAAAAGCCTTCCGCCGTAGATGTGCAGGCCACGCTCGCCTACGAGCGCGGCACGGTGCAGAACTTCGAGGTCGTTCCCGGATCGGAGATCGACCTGAACGGCTGCAAATACAGAATCGTCGAGGTTCAGGCGGCAGGCAAAGGCGCAAAGGTCGTTGTCGAGAATTCGCTGTCCGGAAAAAGACGTGTTCTCGAAGCACTTGAACAGTGAAAGAATAAATAGTATAATGTTCTCTAAAATAAGGAGCGGATTGTCAATATGACGAACATTAGGAACTTGGTCGCGCTCGGCGCGGCGATGGCGGTTGTCGCCGCTACACAGTGTGCTTTCGCACAGGACGATCTTGATGATCTTCTGAAGGATCTTGAGAGCGAGTCCGGCAAGAAGCCGGCCGCGAAAGTGGAGAAGACCGAGGATGCCGCCCCGGCGTCGGACAATGGTGCGTCGGCGGAAAGTTCCGTATCGGAAGAGAAACCGGCCGGGGAGTCTGATGCGGTCGGGGAAAAGGCGGAGGAAAAGCCGGCCGGAGGGGAAAAGCCCGTTGACGCCAGGAAGGTCGACGAGACGTTGAATCTTCTCAAGGAACTTGCCGCGGAATCGGATACCGCCGCGTCTCCGGCCGGCAAGACCGCTTCCGCTCCTGTTGCGGCAAAGGCCAAAGCCGCGCCCGTCAATCCCGATGCCGAACTTATCGCAAACCTCCGCGCCACCGAAAAGCTCCGCCGTGTCGCGCTCGACGCTCAGGCCAAGCGGGAGATTTCCGATGCCCGCGAGTGCATGGAGAACGAGGAATATTCCGAGGCGGTTCGCCATTACGGTCTTGCCGCCAAGCTTTTGAACGACCGCCCCGGTTCCGTGAAGCTCCGCAAGGAGTGCGATCAGGGCATCGCCGAGGGACTTTACCGCGCGGCGGTGCAGGAACGCGAACTCGGTCGCAACGACCGCGCCCAGAAACTTATGGAAAAGGCGCTCGATATGCGCCATCCGCGTGCGCGCGAGACGCTTGAAGACTGGCTCGCCGACACCGGAGACAAGGACGAAGGCCGCGATGTTTCCGATCTCAAGCACCGCATCAACGATGCCGACTACAAGTCAGAGCGCGCCCAGATCCGCAGGCATCTGCGCCGCAGCCGCCAGTATCTCGCCGTGCGCGATCTCGACCGCGCCCTCGACGAATGCGAAATCGTTCTGGTGAACGATCCGTACAACCAGGAGGCGATCCGTCTGCGCCGCGCCATCCAGCGCAAGCGTCAGACGATCCTCAAGCAGGAGCGCGAGGCCGCCCGCGACGGCATGATCGCCGATGTCGATGAGGCATGGCGTCCGGTCTATGCCGTCAATGCCGCCCAGCTTTCCGACACGGGCTCCGAAACGGTCAAGACCCAGTCCGGCGAGGATCCCGAGCGTACGCAGGAGCAGGACATCGAAAAGCGCATGAAGGAAATGCGTCTGCCTTCGATTTCGTTCAAGCCGCCGGCCACCATCATGGAGGCTGTCGAGTTTTTCCGTCAGGCTTCGAAGGATTACGACCGTCCCGACATCCCGCTTGAGAAGCGCGGCTTCAACTTCGTTTTGAAGACTCCGCAGCCTTTGAAGGCGGCGCAGGCGACCGAGGAGACGTCGTCGGACGATTTCTCGTCCACCGGCGAGGAAAGCGGCGCTTCCGCCGGTCCCGCCAACGGCTTGGATCCGATTCCCACCATTCAGGCCAGCGACATCACTTTCCATGAGGCGTTGAAACTTGTCTGCGACTCCGTCGACTACAAGTTCATCGTCCGCGGTCCGGTCGTGATGGTCATGCAGAAGGATATGTCCACCGCCGAACTTCTTTCGCGCAAGTACGACGTTCTCGATGCGTTCCTTGAGCGCATGACGAGCGCTTCGAGCGATGTCAAGGAAATGAAGTCGGCCGGCTTCGGCGGCGGCGGCAAGGCCGCGGAGGAATCGGAAGAGAATCAGGAACGCGACTGGAAGGCGTTCTTCGAGCAGATGGGCGTAAAGTGGCCTGAAGGTTCGTCCATCATGTACATCAAGACCTTGGGCAAACTCTATGTCCGCAACACCCGCGAAAATCTCGCCGAGTTCGAAAAGGTTCTTCAGGAAATGGGTTCGCAGCCCAAGCTCATCGAAATCGAGACCCGCTTCGTGGAAGTCGCTCAGGAAGACCTGAACTCCTTGGGCTTCGAGTGGATTTTGAACAATAACTATTCCCTCGCCTCCGGCCACGGACTCGGCAAGATTCTCGGAATCCGCAATACGGCAAAATCGACCGGAAAGTATGGGCAGAGCGACACTGATGTGTTCTATCCCACGGGGAACGGTGATGTTTACCGCAATGTCCTGGGGCAGACTTCAAGTGCGGCGGATCTGAACAATAACGGATATGTGGCCAATGCCAACGGCTCGTATGAAAGACGATCGGCTCCCCGCGGCGCGTACGGGTCGATAAACCAGATCGGCGGCGGATCCGATTACACGACCGGAAACCGTTACCTCTCCACGGTCGGCAACCATATTTCCGGCGAATCGGCATCGGTCAACGATCAGTTCATGCGCGTGAACGCGTTCCTCGGGTCGGCGGACTTGTCGATGATTCTCCATATGCTCGCCCAGCGCAGCGACACCGACCTCCTTTCCGCTCCCAAGGTGGTCACGAAGTCGGGCGAGAACGCCGTCATCAAGGTGGTTACCGAATACATCTATCCGCAGGACTACGATGTGCAGCTCCAGTCGAGCTCGTCGGGTTCGTCGGGCGGTTCGTCGGGCGGCAGCCAGTCGGCGATTCTCGCGGTTGTCGAGCCGCAGAACTTCACGATGCGCGAAGTCGGTGTCATTCTCGATGTTACGCCCACCTATTCCGAAGCGAACGGCGGCACGATCGATCTCGAGCTCAAGCCGCAGGTTGTCGACGAGCCGATCTGGAAGAACTACGGTATGCGCATTCCGTTCACCGGCAATACTTCTTCCGGCACGATGGCGGACATCGGCAACATCTTTACCGGCATGTCGACGGCGCTTACCACCATCGGCGCTAAACTGTCGCCGGAGGATCAGACGGAAATGGCGAAGCAGGTTGTCGATTCTGCGATGGCTTCCGCGGCGAACGTCTCTTCTTCCTCGAGTTCGACGATGACGTGGTACGACGCTCCGATGGAACAGCCTTTCTTCCATGTCCGCTCGATCGATTCCAAGGTCTCGATCACTCCCGGCTCCACGGTTGTCATGGGCGGTCTCATCACCGAGGCGCGCAAGGCGATGGATGACAAGATTCCGTTCCTCGGCGACATTCCGTACATCGGGCGTCTTTTCCGCAGCCATGCCGAGCAGACCGTCAAGCGCAACCTGCTCATCTTCGTGACCGGACGTCTCATCACTCCGAGCGGCCGCGAGCTTACGATGAATACCGAGACTGCGGACGAGGCGGAAGTTAAGCCCGCTCCCGAAGCAAAGTAAACAACATATCAAGGTAAAGAACAATGTCGATATTCATCGGTTTTCTCTATGTGGTCGAAGTGGTGGTCTGTCTGCTGCTCGTCTTGGTTGTGATGCTTCAGAAGCCGAAAGAGGGGGGGCTCGGCGGCGCCATCAGCGGCGGTATGCTGGAGGCTTCGCTCGGCGCCGACGCCGGCAATGTCCTTATCCGCACCACGGTCGTGCTGGGAACCGTTTTCCTGATCAACACTCTGGTTCTCGCGCGTCTTACCTCCACCGTGCATTCGCGCTCGCTGATGGCCAACGAAAGCGAGCCGACGGCCGAGGCCGCCGCGCCTGCGCTTCCCGCCGCGGCTCCGGAACTCCCCGCCGCTCCCCAGCCGGCCGCTCCCCAGCCGGCAGCGCCCGCCAATGCCAAGTAACGGCGTAAAGGAATATACGCCCGGAGAAGAGACCGCGAATGCGGTCACCCATGCAGTCGGCTCCCATTTGGGGGCCGCTATGGTTGCGATACTCTGCTATGCGTCGGTTTTAAGCGGCAAAGATGTCGCGTGGAAGGTGGTTTCAAGCTGCATTTTCGGGGCTTCGACCATTTTCCTCTATTCGATTTCGGCGGCGTATCATGCCGTCACCTACCGCCCGGCGAAAGCCGTCCTCAAAGTCATGGATCACATGGGGATATACTTTCTCATCGCCGGAACCTATACGCCTTTCTGCCTGCAGACGCTTCGCGCCAACGGCAATGCGGCTCTGGGCTGGTCGATATTCGGCATCGAGTGGGCGGCGGTGATAGTGGGAATAATTTTCAAAGTGCGCACGACCGGAAGGTTCCGCGTCATTTCCACGCTCGCCTATATCGTCATGGGCTGGGTAGTCATATTCGCCATCGTGCCGATAGTGAGGGCGCTCGGAGGGTTAGGCACCATGTGGCTGGCGCTCGGGGGCGGGCTTTATACGTTCGGTACCGTGTTTTATCTTTGGAAATCGCTGCCGTACCATCATCCCGTCTGGCACCTTTTTGTGCTCGCCGGGACGATCTGCCAGTTCTTCAGCATTCTCTGGTACGTGGTGAGCTGACGCCGATCATGTCGGCGATGCGTCCGGCGGCGGTTTTGATCTTGTCGAGACTCGTCGCGTAGCTCATGCGCACGAAACCTTCGCCGCATTCCCCGAAAGCCGTACCGGGCACGCAGGCGACGGCATGGTCGTTCAAAAGCCGCATCGCGAACTCTTCGCTGGTCATGCCGCTTGAACGTATATCCGGAAAAATGTAGAACGCGCCTTTGGGCATGAAGGTCTTAAGCCCCAGGGCATTGAGCGCCGGCACGAGGAAATCGCGGCGTTTGCGGTATTCGCGCCGCATTCTGTCGACATCCCTGTCGCCGTGGTCCATCGCTTCGACCCCGGCGGCCTGCGAAAGCGTCGGAGCGCTCATGATGCCGTACTGGTGTATCTTCATCATCGCGTCGATGATGTCGACGGGGCCCGCGGCGTAGCCGAGCCGGTAGCCGGTCATCGCCCACGACTTTGAAAAACCGTTCAGGAGCACCACGCGCTCGCGGTGGCGCGGGAAGCTTGCAAAACCGGTCAGCGGCTTTGTCGCGTCGCAGTCATAGACGAGCTCGCTGTAGACTTCGTCGGCGAGGAGTATGAGATCGTGGCCCTCGGCGAACTCCAGTATCGCCTCCATCTCGCCGGCGTTCAGCGTCGCGCCGGTAGGGTTGCACGGAAAATTGACGAGCAGCGCTTTGGTCTTCCCGCTCACCTTCCGTTCCAAGGCCTCTACCGTCAGTTTGAAATCGTTTTCGGCGCCGGTCTCGACGGGTACCGGAACGGCGTGCGCCAGACGGATGGTCGCGGCGTAGCTTACGAAACACGGTTCGTGGTACAGGATTTCGTCGCCCGGCGAGCACAGCGCACGGATCGCCAGATCTATCGCTTCGCTCACGCCTACGCACGCAAGTATCTGGTTTTCCCATGAATACGCAGCGCCGAAGCGCCGCTCGATATAGGCGGAGATGGATTTGCGCAGTTCTGCCGTGCCGAGGTTGGAAGTGTAGTGGGTGCCGCCGTTTTCAAGACAGGTGACCGCGGCGCGGGAAATGTGCCAGGGCGTGTCGAAGTCCGGTTCGCCGACGCCAAGAGAAATCACGCCTTTCGTCTGGGCGACGATGTCGAAGAATTTTCTGATCCCGCTTTTTGGCAGGCTGGCGACGTGCGGAGCCACCCTTGAGCCGGATTCCCGGCGTTTTCTATGGTCTTGAGCCGTCACTTGCGCACAATTCCATCGCCGGTGACGCGGTATTTGTAGGTGGTAAGCTCCTCAAGGCCCATCGGTCCGCGGGCGTGGAGCTTGTCGGTCGAGATCCCGATCTCCGCGCCCATTCCGAATTCGGCGCCGTCGGTGAAGCGCGTCGAGACGTTGTGGTAGACGACGGCGGAATCGACATCGCGCAGGAATTCCGCGGCGGCGTCTTTGTCTTCGGTCACGATGCAGTCGGAATGGTGCGAGCCGTAGCGGTTGATGTGTCCGATCGCGCCGCGCA
Organism: Kiritimatiellia bacterium; assembly: GCA_017508315.1. Taxonomy (GTDB): domain Bacteria; phylum Verrucomicrobiota; class Kiritimatiellia; order RFP12; family UBA1067; genus UBA1067. The sequence continues at coordinate 12,913 of JAFVZE010000162.1, forward strand.
CTCCGCCGACGGTGCCGACATTCAGCTCAAGGGCGAGAAATTCGCGCTCCCAGTCGTTTTCGCTTTCGTGGAGGGTGACGCCTTTATCCTTCGCCCAGGCCCGCACCATCGGCAGGAACAGCGGCGCGAGTTTTTCATGGACGAGCAGGCATTCCGCGGCGTTGCAGACGCTCGGGCGCTGGGTTTTGGCGTTGTCGAGGATCGAAAGCGCCATCGCGAGATCCGCCTTTTCGTCGACGTAGATGTGGCAGACGCCTTTATAGTGCTTCAGAACCGGAATGAGCGCCGCTTCGCACATCGCCTTGATGAGACGCTCGCCGCCGCGCGGGATGGCGACATCGACGAGACCGACCGAGCGGACGATCTCGCTGACCGCGGCATGGTCGGGGATGTCGACGAACTGCACGGCGTCTTCGCGGATGTTCGCCGCGGCGATGCCGGCGCGGACGCTGCGCGAAAGCGCCTTGTTCGATTCGATCGCCTCCTTGCCGCCGCGCAGGATGATGGCGTTGCCGGTTTTCAGGCACAGCGCCGCGGTATCGACCAACACGTTGGGGCGCGATTCGAACACCACCGCCACCACCCCGAAGGGGACGCGCACTTTGTCGATTGCGATTCCGCTCGGTCGTTCACGCGACCAGATCGTCTCGCCGACGGGATCGGGAAGTCCGGCGACGTATCTTACGCCGTCGGTCATGGCCTTGAACCGGGAGTCGTTCAGCGCGAGGCGGTCGATCATCGCCGGCGCGAGGCCTGCGGCGCGCGCGTTCTCGATGTCCTTGCGATTCGCCGCGAGAATTGCGTCTTTGTCTTTCTCCATCTGCGCGGCGATCGACATGAGCGCGGCGTTTTTCTCCCGCGTCGAAAGCGCCCCCAAAGAACCGGCCGCCGCCCGTGCCCGGACGGCCATCGCGTGAATGTATTCGGTTGTGTTCATACGTATTCTGCCGTGTTTACACGTTCTAAACTCAAAGTTCCCAGTATTATACTATAAAAAGTTCCCCTTCACCGCAGATTTTTCAGCTGGTGACAGCGTTCCGTAATGGGTTGCCCGAACGTGCAACTGTTGTACAGTGATACCGAAGCGATTTTATCTGATTTTTTGGTGCGCAATATGACTTGCAAAATGCGGCGGATTTCGCGTCAATGCGGATGTTTCGTCGGTTCGTGCGCGGCAGCTCGCTTCGGTCTCGTCGCGTTGCGGTCGTAACGCCTTTTGCACGTAGACAAGAAAGATTTCTTCAGCCTGTCATGCCTCGGCATATATAACCGGTTGCATACAAAATCATGCTTACGGCTACGACGCAACGCTCCTCACTCAGCGACTCCGCGCCCTCACCGCCTGCGCAAATGACCGTAAACTTATTTTGAGAATTCAATGCGGAACATTCTTAAGAAGCCGTC
>JAFVZE010000020.1 GCA_017508315.1 Kiritimatiellia bacterium
GCGCAAGATCGAGTTTTATCCTCGTCTCTTTCGTGTTCCGCTCTATCGTTGCGTTTCGCATATTATGCGGCATAAACATCTCTCCGTTTGACATCGGTTTCAATTATACCATAAATTGAACGGCACCATCAAAGTTGCGCGGCCTAAATCTGTAATCGGCTACTCGCCTGATAATCACAACCGGAGACCGTAGATCATCGGGTCCACCTACTTCGGCATAACCTTCGGCGATGCCATCGGCGGCAGCACCTCTTTACCGTTGCGGTCGAACCAGCGGAGAATCGAGTCTTCCGCCCAGTAGACCTTAGCATCATCGCTCCCGGAATAAAGACGAGTCTGCGGCGTCTGATAGTTGAACAGTCCCCCGCTCACCCAGAGAGACCCTTTGTCCTGGCGGATGATCGTAACCTCCTTGAGCTTGAAACCGGTATTGTTGAAATAACTGCAGCCGAACATGCGGTTTTCCCAGCCGTTCATCCAAAATCCGGTCGCACCGGTATCGGCATAGCAGTCGCGCAGAATCTCGCCGGAAGAATCGATGCGGAAGCAGACGGAATCCTTGAGCATCTCCGGCAGTTCGCCCGGTTTCAGGGGCTTCACCGGCCCACCCCAGACGTGGATGCGCGTAAGACGGTTAGCGCCGCGTCCGGCGAAATGAACGCCGGTCGTGCAGTCGGTAACGATAATGTCGGTATAGTGGCTGTCGCCGCCGTAGGTGTAAAGCCCGGTGTTGCCGGCAAGCCCCGGAATAAGCGTCTTTATGAAAAGATTGCGGGCGATCATCTCGTAGCCGCGTCCTTTCGTCTCGATCCCCACTCCGTATTTGCGCCCGTTGAGGAACGTTGCGTTTTCAAGCGTGAAATGGCGATAGTTGTCGATCGCGAGACACGAAGCAAGCCCGTTCGCGTCAAGCGTGCCGCCGCGATACGTGAGATTGTACATCTCGGCGTTGACTCCGGCCGGAGCGGTCTTCGGACGATACTGCCACATCGCGTCGATCTTTATCATCCACTCCATCTCCGCGACCGCCTTTATCCGTGCGCTCGGGCTCATCACGATCGAGCAGAGATTCGTGACATGCACCGTCTGCGCAAAGGTATAATCGTCGCCGGGAACCGTAAGAACACCGCAGAGGCTCGCGTCGACCGCCCGCTGGAAGCGCGGCGCGTCGTCGCTCTCTCCGGTGAGACGCGGAAAATCGGCAAGACTGTTGTCGCGCCCCGCGAACAAAGTAACAGGCAACACCGCCGCAAGCGCCGCGGCCATCAGTAATTTATGAAGCATATCCGTCTGACTCCTTTTTTCCATATCGCTTACCTGACAATCATCTTGAATCCCCGCGGACCGACAACCAGTTCACCGTCACAGAAGCGGTAGCGCCCGATATTGCGCTCCACGCCGCCGACGCACAGCGAAGCGACACGCACCGACGCACCTGCGGCGATCTCAAGCGAAGATTCGGATGCGAGCACGAGACGCGTCTTGCGTCCAAGGTTGCGCGTATCGGCGAGCGTAAGCTTCGCGTCGCCGTTCACGACAACGGCCGACGCTTTGCTCCACGACCCTTCGGCCGTAAACGCGAGCGTGCCGCCGTTCACGGTCAGTTCGCCCGTCGCCGTCATCGCATGATCGACGGTTGTAGTCTTGCCGCCTGAAATATCGACGGAGAGATTGCCGCCGAAAACGGCGCGGGGCGCGCTGTCGTCCGTCTGATTGAGATATAATCTCGCTATACGGTCGGAGGAATTGGTGATGACCGGCGCACGGTTCTGCGAGTGTTTTGCGTCCAAATGACCGACGCGCTGCACGGTTCCCCGCAGATCCCACCGGAAATCGCCGTCGCAGATGACTTTCATGGATGGATTGTCGAACGCCCGATCCACCGTCGTCCACATCTGGCACGACTTCATGGCATATGCGGCGTGTCCAAGGCTCGCCATCTCGTTTCCCGGAACGGAGAAACATATCCGCGCACAGTATCCGTCCCTGTTCGGACTGTGCGGCATCAATGAGAAAGCTCTGGAGACCGCCACCGGCTTATTGGTGAAGACAACCGTGCAGAATCCCGTCGCGTCGGAACCGCCGCCGGTCAGATCGAAATAAGGATATCCCGTTTCGCTTTCCAATCCGCCGGCGAAAACAACCGTGCTCCTGTAATTCTGATTGCAGTACATTCTTACATAGAAATTACCCTGACCGAATTCGACCTTCCCGTTCTGAAGCGTATCCCCGCCGTCTCCCCAGACCGTATAGCCCGTTTCGTCATTCCACTCCCCCGCAGGCGCCCCTGAAAACGTTACCGGCTTGTCGACAACAGCTCCCGAGACGGTAAGGATGTTGGCATTCGCCAGCGTTATTTTCCCGCCCGCTCCCAAAGCGTCTTTGCCGTACACGACGATCCCGCCGCCGAAGACATCGATCGATCCGCTGTATCTCCCGCCGTCGTGGATATAGAGCGCGTTCGTTCCCGATTTGGAAAGAACATACCGGGAAAGCGGATCCGACAATATCACGGCGTGGAACGGCGTCTGGATATTCCATTCCTGATCCGCCTCCACCTTTACCGGAACCGACACCGTATGCGTTTTCGCCCCGGTCGTACCGACACCGCCCGAACCGAGCCGGATCAGCGCACCCTCGCCGGATGCGCCGACCGTAAAGTCGACCCCGGCGTTGAACACCATCGCGTTGAGATTCACTTCTCCGGAAACGGTCGCGGCGCTTCCCCCGTCAGCAAACACGGCACGGACGCTCGCGTCGCTCAGATCGACCGGGCGCTCCCAGTTTTCCGCCGTGGACATCAACGTGTCGCCACCAAGTCCAGTCCATCTGACATCGGTCCCAGAGCTTTCGCCGTACGGAATGTAGACGCCGGCACCGCCTTGCAGCCAGGAAGCGTCGTCATAGCGGCCCGGCGAGAGCGCCTCGTCGCCGCAAGTTACTGATTTCGCCAATAATCCGATGCCGTCGGCAAGTTTAAGAACCGCTCCCTCGCCGATAACGAGACGATACGCAACATCATCTAAAATGCAGGATCGCTCCGCAATCTCCAACGAAGCGCCGTCTCCGAGAACGATGGTGTCGAATGCATCGCACTGCACATACCGGTCAAGCGCAAACGATTCCCCGGCCCCGACGACGAGAGCGCCGTCGACAATCTCGGCCGAACGGTCGTACAAAACGCTTAGCACCCCCTCCCCTGCGGAATAACAGCCGTGTTCCCGGCGCTCTCCGGCGACAAAGAGATGCGATACCGTCTGCGTGACGACAGCCCCGTTTTCGCCCGGTGCGACGGCGAAGGAATCGGCCGACGCGAGAGAAAGCGTCACCGATTCCGGGAATGTATCGCCGGCAACGGCGGTTATCCGCCCGGAGCCGGAGACGGAAACCGTCCGCGCATTCCGCCAGGCGCCGTTCCCAGTAAACGCCAGAGTTCCGCCCGTCACCGTCAAGTCGCCCGACGCCGTCATCGTCGACTCGATTTCAAGCTTCTTCGTTCCGGACATGACGACATTCAGATTCCCGGCGAAAACGACCTTGTTGGTCCAGTCGGAGGTCACATGGTTGAAGCGGAGCGTTGCCGCCCGTTCATGCGAATTGAGAATTACCGGCGCGCGATGATTGGAATGCGCGGATTTGATGAATCCGACCTGCTGCTCGGTACCGCAGAGATCCCACTCCATATTGTAGTCGCAAAGAACCGTCATCGACGGATTGTCGAACGCTCCGTTGACGGTCGTCAGCACTTTGCACGATCTGAGCCGGAAATCCGAATTCACGCCGGCGTAATGGCCGAAGGAGTTGATTTCATTGCCCGGAACCGAGAAGATGAACTCGCCGGCAAAGCCATCCCTATTGACGGACGAAGGCTTTACGTAAAGCGATCTTGTACCACCCAGCATAACGGGATTCTCCGTAAATTCAACTGCCGCGCAGCCGGTATTCTCCGCCCCGCCGCCGTTCAGATTGAAGTAGGCATATCCGCCGGCTGGAACCTCGCTGCCGTTACTTGCCTGTCCTCCGGAACATTCGAATCCGCCCGCAAACACGAGTTTGTTCCGATAATCCGGCGACGAATCGACGACGGTGTAGACATTCCCGTATCTCACCGTCACCTTGCCGTTGATGCGTGAATCTCCATGCCCGACCGGCATATGGATTTTTGTATCTTCGCTCCATCCTCCCCGAGGATCGACGGTGACGGCGTTGTCGATGTTCGCGCCTTTCAATGTCAATGAACTTTTTTCGCAAACGGTGATATCTCCGTTTCCCAGAGGATTTGTTCCGTGCAGAACCAGACCGCCGGATTTAACTTCGACATTTCCCGAAAACGTGCTTTGCGCGGAAATATCCAACGTTCCGGCACCGGTCTTGGTGACGGTATACGCGGATGACGAGGCTGCGGCAACCGGCGCGAAGATCAAGGTTTGGACGCCGACCGCCCACGTCTGGTCCGCGGCGATCTCAAGCGGAACGGACAGCGTGTAAGGCCCGGTGCCGGAAGTCGCGATGCCGCCCGCGCCAAGCGTGATCGCGGCCCGGGCATCGGCCGCGCCGAGAGTAAAGGGACCTGTCGAACCGAAGACGATTCCGTAAAGCGACAGACTGCCGGAGGCCAGCGCTTCGCTGCCGCCGGACGCGAAACGGGCAACCGCCGAGCCGTCGGAAAGGTCAACCTCCTGAGACCAGTTGGCGGCGGTAGAAGTAAGCTTGTCGCCGCCGCTCCCCGTCCATGTCGTTTCCGTCGCGCCGAAAGCGGCCGCCGCGAGCATCACAACTGCCGTCATAACCGTTCTTTTCATCGACTTCACCGCCTTTCCAGTTGTTTTCACCGCCGTGTCTCCACAAGTTTTTTCAGAATTTCAATACGCACCGCATCCATTGTCCGATGGTCGTGGTTGCCGCCGAGCCAATCGAAGCGCTGACGCCCTTTGAAGAAATTGAATTCGTTGTGCGCAAGCCATTCTTCTTTGGGAAGCGCCCGCTCCGGAGCCTCGGCGAGAAATCTTTCTAGCTCGGCGACGTCGCGTCCGCGTTTCTTCAGTTCCGCGATGCGCCCGGCAAGCATCGCGAGATATTCATAGTCTTCCACGCTTTCCATGATCGCCTCGCTCTGCTTGGCGCGGAAAGCACCCGCGGGCGAGACGAAAAACGGCGAATATTCGACACTCGTCTGTTCCATCGGACGGAAACTGTCGCCGATTCCTCCGCCACATCCGAACGCCCAGAACTGGGTCGCCTTTGCGCCGAGTTTCCATGCGAGCCACGCCTGTGCGCGGTAATAGACGATCGGATCGTACGTCCTCGACGGACCGCAGCAGGAATACAACCAAAGCTCTTTGCCGGAACGCGCCAGTTTCCTGTAGAAATCCTCGCATTTGTAGGCGGTGACGGAAGTCGCTCCCGGGCAGATGATATCGGAAACCTCAAAGAGCGCGGGCGTCGCTTTTGTTATATCCCTGTAATCGGGATCTTCGAAAATCACGAATTCGGGAGCGCCGGCTTTCACGGCTTTGGCCCAGATCGTGATTTTCTCGTCCATCTTCGGCCCGCTCGGTTCGTCTACGAGCAGCACGATGATCCGCCGCCCGGCGAGATCCGCCCTGATGCCGTCGTACCACGCGCGCATATAGCCGCCCACCATCCGGTTGAAACGTTCCGTCCCCATTTTCTCGCCGTGGAAAGAATCTTCGCAGCCCATGAACACGCAATACTGCCGCGCCGTTTCGCCCCACCGCGCAATCCACCGCTTCCATGTTCCGAAATCAAGATCCTTTGCATTCACGATCCGGCCTTCGGAATCGAATCTGGCCCCGGAAGGCATGATCGGCCGGCCGCCCCACGGCGTATCGACGAACATCTCGCGCATACGTTCGATACGCGCGTCGACACTCGCCGGGTTTTTGTAAAAATGGATATTGTCGGTGTAATCCCAGCCGCCGACGTGCAGGCGGGGACGGGCGGGAAAATCGACCGGGGCCAGATCAAGCACGAGTTTTTTCCCGGCATTTCCGGCGACGAGTCTGCCTTCGTAACGACCGGCCGCGCATGACGGTTTCGAAAACGACACCCATATCTGACGCGTCTCCCCCGGCGGCACGACAAGCGGCAGGGACCGCGATCCGTCGCCGGAAAGAAGCGAACCGACCCGTTCGCCGCTTTTCGTCATTGTGCAGACGACCTCGCGCAACTCGACGTTGGCGCCTTTCGGAAACCCCTCCGCGCCAACCTCAAGCCGGAGAGGGTCTGTTCCTGGATTGGACAGATTGACCGCCGCAGAGCGCGTTTCACCGCGCATCATCGTTACGGCGACCGGGCTCGCCGCCGCCTCGGCCGACTCCGGCAGGTCGGTCGGCGAAGCGCTCGCCCAGCGGTCCGCCTCCCAGAAAAACGGCGCGGAAAAACCGAGCCCGCGCAGAACAAGAGCATTGAGCCGCCCCACGCCCGAGAGCAGCCGCCCGCGCTCCGCTTCCGGAAGCCTGAGCGCGCCGCGGGCCACGGCCGCGGCGTCGCGGACGAACACCCTCGCGTCCAGATAAGCCTTGAGATGCGACAGCGGATCAGGATAGGCCGCGGCGCCGGAACGATTTTTCGGACAGGATTCCTCGCCGCCGCGGTAGACTTCGACCTCGTCCACGAACATATAATTGGACGAGCGCGCGAGAAACGCGACATAACGGCCTCTCGCCGGCATCTTTTTTGACGAGGCGAGAAAAACCTCATATCCCTTTTCCCGGGGGATGCCGGTTTCCTTTTTGGACCGTTCGTAAAGATCGCCGACGAAATACCAGTTGCGGCCGTCGTCGGACACATAGATGAAAATGAATTCCGGCCAGCCGACGTTGGCCATGCCGGCGGCGGATTCCCAGCCGAATCCGCAGATCGGCGTCACCGAACCTAAGTCGACCGTCACTATGCGCTCGCCGATGCCGCCGACCTGCCAGCCGACCGTCCCTTTGCGGGTCCAGAGCTGGCCGGAGCCGCGTCTGTGCCGTTTGCCGTCGGTCAACTGCACGGCGTCTCCCGGATCGTTGCACAACGGGTAGCTCGGTTTCACGTTGAGCGTGTATTTCTTCCCGAGAGCCACATTCTCAAATTCCCCGTCGTACACGGCGGAGGCGAAATCGGCGGCGTCGAGACGTTCAAGTTTCGAGGAAAACATCTTGGTTTTCCCGTCGCGCACGGACACGCCCTTCCACACGCACTTTGCGTCGAACACCATTCCCATCGCTCCGCCGACGCTCCTGTACCGCGCCTTTTCCTTCAACGTTTTCGCGTCCAGACAGACCGTCGGTCCCTCGTACATGAAAAGAAACACATCGTTTCCGCGGCGCTTGATGACCTCGATGCCGAACCTGACCATCGGCAGATCGCCCACGATATGCGATGAGATGAGCTTGAAGTCCCTGTCGAGCCGGTGGAAACGCACCTGCGACTTCAAAATGTCGTCCGGACGCAGACATCCGACGAGAAACGTGCCGTCGGGAAGACGGCAGAGGGAACCTGCGCGATCCCGCACATCGCGCAGGGAGTGTTTACGCAGCAGTTTCAGAGAAGCCGCATCGTATTCGTTGACCTGCAGAAACGCGCCTTCCTGGGGACCGCGCAGATCCGGACATACCGCCACATAAAGAACGCCGCCGAAAACCTCGCAGCCGGCGTTGTGCCCTTCGACTTCGGCTTCGGCAAGAATCTTTCCTGACATATCAGTCTTCAGGATGTGATGGGTCTGCGTCCACCAGAGCGTACCCTTGCCGTCGGACCAGACATCCTGCAAATGTCCCGGATACCGGCCTTCAAGATTGATCTCTTCCGCTGCGCCGGAAACGCAGAGCGCCAACATGACCGCGAAAGCAGCCGTAAAAAGCCTCATCATATTATCTCTTTCTCTACCATCACACAAGCGACAGCAAGTCATTTCTATGTTCACCGCTATCCAGTAGAGCGGACAGCAACCTTTCTTTCAGTTGTCTTATAAGATATCATAAACAAGATGGCGCTGGCAAATTCAAATCTTGAGATATTCGCAATAAATTACCCCGCCCTAACTTTTTACAACTTTATTTAGCCGGACCCACATTTCCCGGGATATCATCATAAGGAAATTCCATCGCCCTGCGTTCCTTGATTTGGGATTGCCAAAAGTCTCATACGGAGATTATAGCATAGTTGGAGTTTGAGAGCAGAAGATTTAACTTTTTGCGTTTTAGGCCTGAAACCACTAAATACACGAAATACACGAAACTAAATCCACACATCATCCACTTATCACTAGATTTATATAAATGCAGAGGTAACGACTATCCGCTTCGGGGTGAGTGCGCTTTGAGCACCGTCAAAACTCATAATTCTTTGGACTTATGGAGATCGACTACTGAGCGAGACACACCGCCGGGCGAAACGCGTTTAGAGTCAATCTCCATATGCTCAAAGCGCCTCACCCCTCCGCGCTTCACCTTTCCCAATCCTCTTGTGCTACCAATTTTCAGCACAATAAAATATTCCGTACTATAATCTCGTTTTTCGATATACGGGTAAAACAAGAGGACAACCCA
>JAFVZE010000163.1 GCA_017508315.1 Kiritimatiellia bacterium
GCGCAAATCGCCCATATCAAAATGTGCGTACCGTTGCCCGAACCGAAGACGTCACATTGACAAGGCACGGCTTAAGCATCAATAGAAAAATCCAACGCCGGTATCACTGTACAACAGTTGCACATTCGAGTAACCGATTACTCCGCCTTCCTCTTCGGACATCCAGCCGCCATAATGAGATACAGGAACGTGAAACGGAAATGACAGAGAAATTCAATCTTTTGTCATCGCCCCGCAACCGGCGATCATCCGCTCGATGCGATACGAACCGATGATCCGACCTTCCCCGAAATACATGTCCTACCGGTACACCTCTTCGGCCCATTCGTAGTCTTCGGAGTACTTTTCCCCCGTCATCGTTTCGACCATGAACCTGAGAACCCGCGCACCGCTGAATATCCGGTGGTATTTCTCACGCCCGGCGGCGGCGATCGCGGCGCGTTCGCCGTCGCGGGTGTTGTAGTACAGAATCTTTTCGGCGAGATCGCCGGCCTCGTCGAAATAGACGGTTTCCTTCTCGGTGAAAAACCTCTCCATCTGGTTCTTCGAAGACTGGAAGGTCAGGATCCCGTATCCCATCAGATGGGCGATGCGGTCGGAAGAATACCACTTGTCGCCCTCCCTTCGGTTCAAATTGAGCGACATTTTCGAACTTGCAAGCACCTCTTCGTATCTGGCGCCCCAGATCCCCCTGTCCCTGCCTCCGAAAATTTCACACCTCAACCTGCCTTCGATCTTCGGCAGAACCTCCGCCAGAAGATCCCAGCGCGGATCGCCCTCGCGGGGATTGCCGGCGAAAAACAGATCCCGCGCGAAATCGCGCTTTCCGCCGTTGTCTTCGCATTCCATCGACAGGTCGGAAGGGTTGGGCATGTAGGCCACGGCGTTGCGCCCGTTCACCCATGTCTTGAGCACGTCGCCGGCCGTCGTCGCGAAGAGCGCGTCGCATGAATCCCTGCGCTCGTCCATCTGCCGCCGCGTCGACTCCTGCCAGAGCGGATCGACGTTGAAATGCGCGATCTTCACCCCGGGCAACGCGGAACGTATCTCGTCCAGAGTCCGGTTCTTTATGTAGTCGCAATGACCGAGAAGAACGATATCGGGCTTGAAATTCTCGGCGCACTTGACGAGCTTGCGGTTGGCGATGCTGCCGCCCCACCTGCGGATCCCCAGCGGCGCGAGAAGCCGCGCCATGTCGCGGTCGGAAAACTCGCATATCCGCCAGCCGTTGCGCACCGCGCCGCAGTTGAGTTTGCGCCCCGGCCCCATGCGCAGGTTGCCGTAGCGTCTGATCATCAGATTGTCGACCAGCAGAATGCGGTGTGGTTTAACGCCCATTGTGCCATATCCTTCTTTTGTCAGAGCGAAGCCCGCTCCTCGAGTTCCGCCCAGCGTTCGACCGCCGATTCCAGTTCCTCCCGCCGGCGCGGCAGTTCGCCGGAACAATGCCGGTACTTCTCAGGATCGCTGCCATAGGAAGAGCCGTCGGCGAGAAATCCCTCCATCGCGGCGATCTCCGCTTCCAGGCCCGCGATCCTTTCCGGCAGCGCGGCAAGCTCGCGCTGTTCATTGTAGGAAAGTCTGTTCGTCCGCCGCTTGGGCGCGGCGCTTCTCTCGGGAACCGCCCGGCTTTCGCGCGACGACGACGGACGCTGACGGAGGTAGTCTTCGTAGCCGCCGGGGTACGTGCGCACCAGCGCGTCACCTTCAAGGACGAACGTCGAGGTGACCACATTGTCGAAAAACTCACGATCGTGGGACACGAGCAGCAAGGTACCTTTATAGGCCATGAGCTGCTCTTCGAGAAGCTCCAGCGTTTCGATGTCGAGATCGTTCGTCGGCTCGTCCATTATGAGCAGATTCGACGGCTTCAGAAAAAGCTTCGCCAGCATGAGCCGCGCCCGTTCGCCTCCGGAAAGCGCCTTGACCGGCGTGCGGGTGCGCTCCGGCGTGAAAAGAAAGTCCGAAAGATACGAATAGACGTGCTTGCGCACTCCGCCCACAACCACTTCATCGCGGTCGGAGGCGATATTCTCGGCGACGGTAAGCTCGCCGTTGAGTTCGCCGCGCAGCTGGTCGAGAAACGCCATCTCCACGTTGGTTCCGATTCTGACCGATCCCGAATCCGGAGCGAGCGAACCGGTGAGCAGTTTCAGAAGCGTGGTCTTGCCGGCGCCGTTGGCGCCGAGTATGCCGATGCGCTCGCCGCGCAGAACGTCGGCCGTGAAATCGCGCACCACCTGGCGCTCGCCGTAGGCGAAGGAGAGGTTTTCGATTTTGATGACGCGCATGCCGCCGGGCGCGGCGGTATCGAGCCTCATCTCCGCCCTGCCCGCGGCGGTGCGCCGCGAAGCGAACTCCTCGCGCAGCTTCATGAGCGCGGCGACCCGCCCTTCGTTGCGGGTGGTGCGGGCCTTCACGCCACGGCGGATCCACGCCTCTTCCCTGGCGAGTTTCTTCGCCTTGCGCTCCCAACAGACCGCCTCGTCGCAGAGCAGCTCCTCCTTGCGTCTGAGAAAAGTCGCATAGTCGCATTCCCAGCCGGAAAGTTCGCCGCGGTCGAGATCGAAAATCTTCTCGGCGACGCGTTTAAGGAAACGCCGGTCGTGCGTGACGACGAGCAGTGCCATGTCGCGTTGCCGGCGGATCATCCCCTCAAGCCAGTCGATCGCTTCCACATCGAGATGGTTCGTCGGCTCGTCGAGAAGCAGCAGATCGGGATGCGAGAGAAGCGCCTCTTCGAGGATTCTGCGGCGGCGCCCACCTCCGGAAAGCGCATTGAAAGCGTCATCGCCCGGGCGGTCGGCGGGGACGGCTTGGGAAACGAACGCCATCTTCAATCCCGGAGCGCGGACAATCTCGCCGGCATCCGGCTCCAGCTCCCCGGCGATCACCTTGAACAGCGTCGATTTTCCCTCTCCGTTGCGTCCGGTGAGCGCGGCGCGAAGACCGCGCGAGACCGAAAGCGAAACCCCGTCCAGCACCGGCGGCCCGCCGAACGCGAGCGAGACATCCCGAAGCGAAAGAAGAAAATCGCTCATTGCGCCGCTTTCCGCTCTTCGACGAGATTCCGGTAGAAAGCCGCCCGACCGGCGAAGAAGTAACAAAGCACGAAAAGCACCGCGCCCATGAAAAGCGCGCCGGCGAACGCACTGCCCAGAAGAATCGACATTCCGGCGCAGACACCGGCAAGCAGCAGCCACGGGATATACGACAGATCAAACACGAAAGCCTTCCATTTGCAGCCGTCCATCAGACGGGAGCTCTGCGCGATGCATTCCGCCGCCGACCAGTCCGGATGCTGGGCTTTGACATACCACGCCTGACGATAGCGGTACGCCGCGACGATGCCGGGCACAATCAGCAGAAGCGACCACAGAAAGACCTTGAAGTTGATGAGAAACATCAGCCAGGCCGCCTCCAGCGGACGGCGGAAACCTTCGAGCGAACCGGCCAGCCATTTCCGACGATCGTCCCGAAGCGCCTTGAGAGAAATCGCGGCGATACCCAACGTGAATATTGCGCCGAAGATATAGGCGATGAAAGTCTCGAAAAGGCTTGCGCCGGTCATCTGCAACGCCGCCGAAAACGAGGGGACGGCGTACGTCAGCCCCTGCCGGGCGGCGGAAATCTTCGCGCTGGCGAATTCCGACCAGGTGGCGATGCCCATTTTCGCGTAACTCCCCGCGACAGCCGACATCACCGACTGTATAATCGCATTGAGCAGCACGATCGCCGCCGCAAGCCGCCAGAGCCACTTGGTGCGCACTACCGCATCCCATGCCTCCTTGCGCAATCGAGAACATTTTTTCACCGCATTTCCTCCGTAAGATCGAACGTCCTGATTTTCAGCGCCCGCTTCATTTCCGAGGCGAGCGAGCGAACTCCGAAAACCTCCGTATCGTAGTGACCGAGACACACCATCGCCGCACCGGCGTTTTCGGCGGCGATGACATCCCCCCAGCCGGCCTCCCCGGTCACATAAAGATCGCACCCCAGTTCCTTAGCCTCCGGCGCGAACTCGCCGGCTCCTCCGCTGCACACGCCGATTCTGACGCGCCCGGTCTTCCCGACAGCCTTCAGCGCCCGGAGGAATTCCTCTCTCGCCGCCAGCCCTCCGCGCGGCAGCGCGGAGACAGATTTCAAAATTCCGGTAAAACCGAGAACGTTGCCGTGATACGAAAAAGCCGGCTTGAGATTCTCAAGCGCGA
>JAFVZE010000164.1 GCA_017508315.1 Kiritimatiellia bacterium
TCCTCGGCGGCGAAAATGCGCTGTGCGGCTTCCTCGTAATCGACTCCGCCAAGCTCGACCAAGAGACGGATTCCGCGGTCGATGAGCTTCTTGTTGGAGATGGAGACCCAGCTCATCCAGTTCCCGGCGACGCGTCCCGATGCCGCCATCGTGCCGGTCGAGAGGCAGTTGAAAGCGAGCTTGACCGCAAGATGCTTCCAGATTTCAAGCGGCGAGTCGGCAATTTCCATATTTACCCAGATTCCGTCCGTGGGGACAGGCCCTATGTGGAACTCGACCGCTTCCGGCCAGTCGGCGGCAAGCTTCTTCGCCGCGGACATGTAGTCTGCCGGCTTATTCCCGACGGTGAGCATCACCGCAGCCGCTCGGTCATAGCCTTTGATGCGCTCGGGGGCGGGTTCATTGCCGATCATGTACGTGATGAGATCGGAATACTTGATGAGCGGGGGATTGTCGATGAAGCGCTGCGGCATCTTGAGCGAACGCGCATCGTCCGAAGTGAAGTTCAGACAGCGCGGATGGCGGCGCATCATTTCGCTCCAGCAGTCGACGGTCTTGAAAAGCGGGTTCTTCACGAACGCCCAGCTCTGCGCGAGATGCTTGTCGCGGCTGGAGCGGAGCGGAGGAAGCATGAACGTTGGGGAACGTTCGGTGTTGTCGGTAAAGAGGTCGAGCATGCACTTGTCGGCAAGATACGTGATCCGGCCGTGCTTGTCGTAAACGCCCTTCTCGAACTCGATCGCCTTGACGAGACCTGCGCGTCCGCCGGGAGATTCAAGTCCGGCAAGAAGCTTCTCGAACGCGACGGTGTAGTCCTTTGACGTCTCCTTGGCGAAACGCGGAAGCACGCGGCAGAGCGCGGCTTCAAGGGCACAGGAACCCAAGAGCTGTTCGGAGGATGTCGCCTGCATGCGGGTGGAACCGGCAACGGACATCGAACCGCAGTAGATATCAAGAACAGTCACCTTCGGGTTGTCGATTGCTTCGCGGCAGCGGTCGAGATAGCCGCGCAGGAGATCTGCGGGGTTGTTGAAGACGAGGAAGCACTTTGCCCCGTTTTCGGCGGCATACTTGAGAGTACCCAATACTGACGACGTTTCGCCGCCTTCGGTGATCGCGACAAACGTGTCGCCCTCGCCGACTTTAAGCGCGGCGGCCTGACGGCGTCCGCCTTCGGCAAAGTCCTCGAAAAATTCCACGCTGCGGATAAGTGCAAAGTCGCCGCCGGTCATGATGGATGCACTGCGGTCGGCAAGCTTGCGCTCTTCGGGGGTCAGCTCGGCGGCGCGGCGATGGAAGAAGTCGCGCCACATGGATTCGAGAAGGATGGAAAGACGTCCCGTCGCGCCACAACCTGAGAAAATGATACGTCCCTTTGGAGCCTTAAGTGTCTCTACCATAGATGACACGAGTTTCTCAAACTTATCGCCTGCGAATACGTGCCGCATGGTGATCGGGATCTGACGGTCGCCGCGCTGGAGACACTGCACGCCCGCAAGAGTGGAACGCTTGAAGTCCTCCTCCAGCGTGGCGGTTATCGGATTGGACTGCTCAGTGGGCAGGAATCCGAGATGGAACTGCTTTTCGTTGTCGATGAAGTCACGCGCCTTTGCCTTGACGGCATCGGAACACTGAAACGAACTGGCGAACATGGCCATGGAAAATATTATTGCTGTATTCATGCCACGAATTATACATATCAACCTCTCAAAAGCAGCCTAGCCTAAAGGACAATTTATGGCGGAAAACAAAACCGGCGGACAACCGACAATAACACCCCAAAAAACAATCGCAA